>JAITDM010000280.1 GCA_031282535.1 Oscillospiraceae bacterium | reverse complement strand
CGTGCTGCAGCGGAGCACCAGTGTCTTCGTCGCCGGCCGGCTGGCCTTGGCGGCGGCCGACGCGGCGCTCTCCGACACGGATTTCGCGGCGGAGAGCGTTCGGGTCGTCCGGGAGGGGCGGCGCTTTCTGACGGAAGCGCTGACGGCGATGGGCTGCCGGGTGTACCCGTCCCAGGCCAATTTCCTGTATGTGGACACGGGGTGCGACCCCGCGGCGCTGGCGGCGGCCTGCAAGGAGCGCGGCCTCATCATTCGGGGCAACTTTGCCTGTACCCGCATCACCGTGGGGACGCCGCACCAAAACGGACGCGTGGTGGAGATTCTGCGGAACGTCATGGCGGAATTGAGAATTGAGACGGTTCCGTGTTCGGGGCGGGGCGTTTGACGCCCTGAATCGTGGATGGTGCAAGAGAGTGTGTGACGCGGGAGGGGAGACGTATGACGCAATTGCTTACGGAGAGTCTGGCAAGCACGGCGCAGGGGGTCAACATCCTCTGGACGCTGGTCGCGGCCGCTCTGGTGTTTTTTATGCAGGCGGGGTTTGCGATGGTGGAGACCGGGTTTACGCGCGCCAAAAACGCAGGCAACATCATCATGAAGAACCTGATGGATTTTGCCTGCGGGACGCCTGTGTTCTGGTGCGTGGGGTTTGGGATCATGTTTGGCGGCGGCGGCGCGCTCATCGGCGGGCTGGACCTGTTCACCGGCGCGGCGGCGGCGGCGGACCAATACGACTACACGACGCTGATGTTTCAGACTGTCTTCTGTGCGACGGCGGCGACCATTGTCTCGGGCGCCATGGCGGAACGGACGCGGTTTCGCGCCTATCTGCTCTATTCCGTCGCCATCAGCGCGCTGGTCTATCCGGTTTCCGGGCACTGGATCTGGGGCGGCGGCTGGCTCTCCGGGCTGGGGTTTCACGACTTCGCGGGTTCCACGGCGGTCCACATGGTGGGCGGCGTCGCCTCGCTGGTCGGCGCGAAGATGCTCGGCGCGCGCATCGGAAAGTACGGCCGGGACGGAAAGTCCCGTGCGATCCCGGGTCACAGCCTGACGCTCGGCGCGCTGGGGGTATTCATCCTCTGGTTTTGCTGGTTCGGGTTTAACGGCGGTTCGACGACCGCCATGCTCACGGACACAGGCGGCGGTGTCCTTGGTCACGCCGCCGCGCTGCTGGCCTCGAAGGTTTTTGTCACGACCAACCTGGCCGCGGCGGTCGCGGCCGTCGCCGCGATGGCGGTCACATGGATCAAGTACAAGCGGCCCGACGTCTCGATGACATTGAACGGCGCGCTGGCCGGGCTCGTCGCCATCACCGCCGGCTGCGACGTTGTGAATCCGTGGGCGGCGGCGGTCGTCGGTCTTGCGGCGGGCGCGTTCATTGTGCCGTCGATCGAGTGGATCGACAAAGTGCTGAAGACGGACGACCCGGTGGGCGCCATCGGCGTGCACGGCGTCTGCGGCGCCTTGGGCACGGTGCTCACCGGTCTGCTGATCTCCGACGCCGATCTCGCCGCGCTGAACGCCGGCCGCCTGCGAGAGGGCGCGGCCGCGTTGTCGCGCGCGGGTTTTCTCGGCGTACAGGTGCTGGGCGTAGCGGCGGTGGCGCTCTGGGTGGGCGCGGCGATGACGGTGATCTTCTTTTTGATCAAAAAGACGGTCGGTCTCCGGGTCGCCGCCGAGGCGGAGGTGCTGGGTCTCGACATGGCCGAGCACGGATTGGCCAGCAGCTACGCCGACTTTCTGGCCTCGCCGGAGGCCCTGGAGCCCGCCCCCCGCGCGCCCGGCACCAAGGACGAGTCAGCACCCGTGCCGGTGGAGCAGGCGATACCGGTGGTACACCGGAAGCATCCGATGCCCTACACGGAGATCAAATTTACCAAGGTTGACATCGTGACAAAACCGCAGCAACTGGAGCCCCTGAAGGTGGCGATGAACGAGGTGGGCATCACTGGCATGACGGTCACGAACGTGATGGGTTTCGGGATGCAAAAGGGCAATCAGGCGTATTACCGCGGCGTGGAGATGGACGTAAACTTCCTGCCCAAGATCAAACTGGAGATTGTGGTCTGCAAAGTGCCGGTCCAAACCGTGATCGAGACCGCCAAGACGGTCCTCTACACCGGCCGGATCGGAGATGGGAAGATCTTTGTGTACGACGTGGAGAACGTAGTCAAAGTCCGCACCGGCGAGGAAGGCTACGACGCGCTCCAGGATGTGGAGTGATAGGGGTTATTTTTCCACAATGAACGCGACAATCCGTTTTTTCCTATCGACTGCCAAGCGATTGTCAAGCGATCGCTTGGCAGTCGCTTGACAGTCGCTTCGGACCGCTCCACCGCCGGAGACGACATGCTTGCCGCCTGCCTGGACAGTCAGGAAAAAGGTAAAAATTGTAAATTACGAATCACAATTTGCCCCCTTGACAAACGAATATGATGGGTGCAATAACGCCAAGAAACTTGTCGCTACGCTCTGCGAGAGCGGCAAGCTGACCGAGAGCGACATACTGGAACTTCGCGACTACTGCAAGGTAAAGGGTGGTGACGACGATGCCGGGTGATGGTACGCACGCGCGATTCACCGCACCATCCAGAGGGGGACCAGGGCGGTGCCGTCGCGCGCGTCCAGCGTGTCCTTTGTGATCACCGCGCCGGCGCCGGCGCCGAAGGT
>JAITDM010000253.1 GCA_031282535.1 Oscillospiraceae bacterium | reverse complement strand
CAAGTCCCCGTAATTGTTTGAGGCCGCAAGGCCTCACACAATTTTTATTTGAGCTCCACGCTGGCGCCGGCCGCTTCGAGCTTTTTCTTGAGCTCCTCGGCCTCTTCTTTGCCGATGTTCTCTTTGACGGGCTTCGGCGCGTTGTCGACCAGATCCTTTGCCTCTTTGAGGCCCAGCGCGGTGATCTCGCGGACGACTTTGATCGTCGTGATCTTGTTGGCGCCGGCGGCGGTCAGCACCACGGTGAACTCGGTCTGCTCCTCCTCGGCGGCGGGCGCGGCGCCGGCGGCGGGCGCGGCGGCCACGGCCACAGGCGCGGCGGCGGACACGCCGTACTTCTCTTCCAGGGCCTTCACGAGCTCCGAGAGCTCCAACACCGTGAGAACGTCGACTTCTTCAATCAGTTTTGTGATCTTTTCACTGGCCATTGTACATACCTCCATCAAAATATCTGTTTTTTATGATACTTGGGTTGGGCGTCGGCGGCACGCGCTCAGGCGCCCTTCTGTTCGGCAATGGCGGCGAGCGCCACGGCCAGGCCGCGGATGTTGCCGTTTAGCACGTTGACGAGACCCGAGACCGGGGCGTTCAGACCGCCGAGCAAGCGGGCCAGCAGGACCTCGCGCGGCGGCAGGTCGGCCAGGGTGCCCACTTCGGCGGGCGTGATGACGCGGCCCTCGACAAACCCCGCTTTGATCCGAAATTTCCCGTTTGACTTGCGGGCGTACTCATTGAGGATCTTCGCGGGGGCCACCGGGTCGGCGGCGCTCGTGGCCAGGGCCGTCGGGCCGCTCAGCACCGGCGCCAGCGCGTCGAAGCCGATCTCCCCGATCGCGAAGCGAAGCAGCGTGTTCTTGACGACCGCGTACTCGACGCCCGCCGCCCGCAGCTCCCGGCGGAGCTTTGTGTCGTCGGCCACATTGATGCCCTTGTAGTCGACCAGCACACCGGCGCTCGCGCTCTTCATCTGCTCGGCCAGCGCGGCCAAGGCGGCTTTTTTCTCTTCCAGCACTTTGGCATTTGGCATGGATTCACCTCCCGAGACGCAGACGGCTGTCTGCGTGATGATCGCGGCGCGCCCACGCGGCGCGGCGCTCGAAACACAACAAAAAAACCCCGCGTCCGTACAAGGCGCGAGGCCGCGCGGCGCACTGCGTGCACCGCCGGATGCCCCTCGGCAGGACGGCCGGGCCGTTTACCACAAAATTGTGTCCTGCTGTCTACGGAACGCGAAATTCAGTATAGCAGATCCCGCCCGGTCTGTCAACTTTTTTTCACAACCACCGGATTTCACAACGCTTACCCGGTTTCCGGCTCTCCAGTTCGGGCCGCATTGTTTCGATACTTTTGAGTAGAGAATGGCGTCCCGATCTCCCGATCCGCCGGGGCGGCGCGGGGTCGGCGCGCCGAGGAAGACCCCTTGTACAAGGAGGACCCCGATGGAACCGAAGAAGGCGTCCGCGCAGACACTTTTATACCGTCTTTCCAACCAACGGCACCTGTACGCCGTCAAAGGCGGCTTTGTCACCCTGATCCCTCTGATGATTTTGGGGTCTTTCGCCGTGTTGGTGAACAACCTGCCGATCCAGGCGTACCAGCGGGCGATGGCGTCGCTGTTCGGCGAGGGTTGGACGGCGTTCGGCGGCCATATCTACGCCGCCACGTTTTCCATCGTGGCGTTGGCCGCCGTCATGTCCATCTCCGGTTCGCTGGCCGCCTGGTACCGCCAGCACAAGGGCGTCAATCTGTCGCCCATCCAGACCGCGCTGGTGGCCCTGTGCGCCTTCCTGATCATGGGCCTCGAATCCGACGGACTGATCCTGACGCGGCTCTCCGGCACCATCGGTCTTTTCAGCGCGATCTTTGTGGGGCTTCTTTCGACCGAGCTGCAGGTGCGTCTGATCCAGCATCAGCCGCGCCGGCTGCGCCTTTTCTTCGACGAGCCGGACTACCGCATCGCCCGCGTGTTTCAGTCGCTGCTGCCGTCGCTCGTCACCGTGCTGTGCTTTGGTCTCCTGCGCGCCGTGTTCAACGCCTTCGGGCTGCCCACGCTGCACGAGCTCATCTACACCGGCCTGCAGGCGCCCTTCAGCGGGCTGTCCAACACGCCGTTTACCGCCCTGCTGTTCAATGTGCTCAGCCATTTTATGTGGCTGTTTGGCATCCACGGCAACAACGTGCTGGACTCCGTGGCGCAAAACGTGCTCGTGCCGGCGCTGCACATGAACGCGGCCGCCGTGGTGGCCGGGGTTCCGCCCACGCAAATTTTTACCAAGACATTTTTCGACGCGTTCGTCTATATGGGCGGCTCGGGCGCCACGCTGTGCCTCATCGGGGCGCTGCTGCTGTTCGCCCGCCGCTCGGGGCAGGACCGCCTGGCCCGCATCTCCATCCTGCCCGGCCTGTTCAACATCAACGAGCCGCTGCTCTTCGGCCTGCCCGTCATCATCAACCCGATCTACGCCATTCCGTTCGTCCTCGTGCCGCTGTGCATGATGGGTATCGCCGCGGCGGCCACCGCGCTCCACCTCGTCCCCTACACCACGGTGGAGGTGGCCTGGACCACGCCCATCCTGTTCAGCGGCTATCTCTCCACCGGCGGGCACTGGAGCGGCATCGCGCTCCAGCTCGTCAACCTGGCGGCCGGGATCTTTATCTACCGGCCCTTTGTGCTGCAGAGCGAGCGGGTGAAGGCGCGGCAGTTCTCCGAGGCCTACGACAGGCTGTGCCACCTCTGCGAAGAGGACTACGACATGGCCGTCGGGCTGAAATATCTGCAGCGCGAGGACGATGTGGGCGGCGTCGCCCGTCTGCTCGCGATGGATCTCCGGCGCGCGCTGGACAAGGAGGACGAGCTCTACTATCTCTACCAGCCCTGCGTCACTCCCTCGACGGGCACCGTGCAGGGCGC
>JAITDM010000223.1 GCA_031282535.1 Oscillospiraceae bacterium | reverse complement strand
CCATCAAGGTTTCGGCGTCGAACAAGGTGGGCAAAGACGTGATCATCGAGAGCATCGAACAGCTCCGCTACCTGCTGTTCCCGGGCTTTTTCGGGGATAAACACCTGAAGAGCGATTCGGTGGAATACCATGTGGGGGAACTGCTGGAAACGCTGATCTATCACCTGCAAAAGCAGATCGCACGGGCGCTCCCCAACCGGAAAGAACCGGTGGCGGACCCCGAGGCCGAGGCCGAGACGGTCACATACGCCTTTTTGGAGCGGCTGCCGCACATCCGCCGCCTGCTCGCGATGGACGTGTCCGCCTTCTACGAGGGCGATCCGGCCGCATTTTCGACGGATGAGATCATCTGGTCCTACCCGGGTCTGTACGCCGTCATGGTGAGCCGTCTGGCCCATGAGCTCTATCTGTTGGACGTGCCGCTCATCCCGCGGATGATGACCGAACACGCGCACAGCCTGACCGGCATCGATATCCACCCGGGCGCCACCATCGGTCACCATTTCTTTGTGGACCACGGCACGGGGATCGTCGTCGGCGAGACGACGGTCATTGGCAATCATGTGAAGATTTACCAGGGCGTGACGCTGGGCGCGCTCTCCACGCGGGGCGGCCAGGGGCTGCGGGGCGTCAAGCGCCACCCCACCATCGAAGACAATGTCACGATCTACTCCGGCGCCTCCATTTTGGGCGGCCAGACGGTGATCGGCAAAGGCGTTGTGATCGGTTCCAACGCCTTCATCACGACGAGCGTGGAGGAGAAAACAAAGGTCAGCGTCAAGAGCCCGGAGCTCCAGTTCAAGACAGACCGGCCGACGCAGGGGATCGAACGGCCGACAATGACCCAGGCGCTCACCGGAGATGAATATTGGGATTTTGTGATCTGACCGGGTTGACGGAAAACCGCCGCGCCCGCTCCAGCTGCGCCGGACCGATGTGGCAGTACCCGTCGGGGTGTTTGTCCAGGTATTTTTGGTGGGCGTCCTCCGCGCGGTAGTAGTGTCGCAGCGGCCGGGCCTCGACGGCGACCGGTTTGTCCAGCCGGGCTTCCAAAGCGGCGAGCGAATGGCGGATCGTGTCGAGATCCGCCGCGTCCTCATAGTAGACGCCGGTGCGGTATTGCATCCCGACGTCGGCGCCCTGGCGGCCCACCGTGGTCGGGTCGATGGCCTCGTAAAACGCCTCCAGCAGGGAGGCGAGGTCCAGAATCTCCGGATCGTATGAGACCCGGACGGTTTCCGCGTGGCCGGAGCCGCGGCAGACATCCTCATAGGACGGATGCTCGGTGCGCCCGTTGGCGTAACCGACATCCGTTTTGATTACGCCGGGGAGCAGGGAGAGATATTTCTCAAGGCCCCAGAAGCATCCGCCGGCCAGATGCATGGTTTTGTGCATCGTTTGTCAGCCCCCCCGGCCCTGTGTTTCCAAATAGCGGGCCCATAGATCCGGGCGGCGGAGGCGGGTGCGTTCTTCGGACTGCGCCTGGCGCCACGCCTGGATGTTTTTGTGGTGCCCCCCCAACAGGATGGGCGGCACCGCGCGCCCCTGCCAAAACTCCGGGCGCGTGTACTGCGGGTACTCGAGCAGACCGGCCCAATGGCTCTCGCCCGTAAAGCTGTCTTCGTCGGCCAGTACGCCGGGTACCAGACGGCAGACGGCGTCGCACAGCGCCATGGCAGGGATCTCCCCGCCGGTGAGCACATAGTCGCCTATGGAAATTTCTTCCTGCACGCAGGCCTCGATGAAGCGTTCGTCCACACCCTCGTAGTGGCCGCACACCAGGATGAGATGCGGGTGTGTGACGAGCCGCCGGGCCGTATTCTGGTTCAGCAACGCGCCCTGCGGGCTGAGCAGGATGGTGTGCCCGCGGCCGGCCACCTTCCACACATGCTGCAGGCAGCAATAGAGCGGCTCGGCCTGCAGAATCATGCCGAGCCCCCCGCCGTACGGGTAATCGTCCACCTGCTTTTGTTTGCTGGCGGTGTAGTCGCGGATCTGGTGGCAGTGGATGGCGAGGTGTCCGCGTTCGCGGGCGCGCCCCAAAATGCTGGCGCCCATCATGGCCTCGACGGCGTCGGGAAAAAGTGTCAGGATGTCCACGCGCATGTCGGTCACATCCCCTCGATGAGCGTCACCCGGATCGTCCGCCCGGGCCAGTCGATCTCTTGGACAAACGCCGGCACGTTGGGGATGAGATGCTCGCGCCCCTCGGCGTCGCGCACGACATAGACGTCGTGCGCCGGCTGCTGCCAGACGTCCGTCAGCGTGCCGACCGGCTGTTTTGAGGCGCAGTCCACCACCGAAAGGCCGATCAGGTCCCGGATGAAGAAACGGCCTTCCGGAAGGGCGGCCTCCGCGCGGTCCGCGTACACCACCTGGCCGCGCAGCGCCTGCGCCGCCGTCACGTCGTCCACGCCCTCGAACCGGAGCAGCGCCAGGTGTTTGTGCGGACGGGCCGAGAGCAGGGCATACGCCCGGCCGGCGATGTGGAGCGTTTTGAGGCCGGAGAGGAAGGCGACGTCGTCGCACCAGGGGTTCAGGCGCACTTCACCCCGCACGCCGTGCGTACCCACGATGACGCCGGCCTCCAAAAACTGCTTGTCCATAGAGGCGGCCCCCGTCACTCCACGATCTCGACGGAGACCTTGGTGTCGGCGCGCTGGCCGACGGCCTTCATCAGGGTGCGCACCTCTTTGGCGACGCGCCCTTGGCGGCCGATCACCTTGCCCATGTCGGCGGCGGCCACGCGCAGCTCCAGCACGAGGTCGTCGCCCCGCTCGGTCACGGTCACGGAGACCGCGTCGGGCTCATCCACGAGGTGGCGCGCCACATAGGTGAGGAGTTCTTTCAGTTCTTCTTGCAACATCAGAGAACACCCGCTTTTTTGAGAAGAAATTTTACGGTATCGGTGGGCTGCGCGCCCGTGCGGATCCACTCGAGCGCGCGTTCGCCGTTTACGTGGATCTCCGCCGGGTCTTTCAGAGGATCGTAGGTGCCGATCTCCTCGATGAAGCGGCCGTCGCGCGGGTAGCGGGAATCGGCCACCACGATGCGGTAAAAGGGAGCTTTTTTGGCGCCCATCCGTCTGAGTCTCAACTTGACCATGGTGATTTGACCTCCTGTGTAGTTGTTTTTTGTGTATCGTACGGCAGGGGAGGACCCCTTACGAAAACCCGAAGGGAAGACCGCGGTTCTTTTTGCCGCCCTTGGGCGGTTTGCCGCCGGCGCCCATGATGCGGCGGCTCATCTGGCGCATCATCTCGAACTGTTTGAGCAGTTTGTTGATCTCCTCCACGCGGGTGCCGCTGCCGGCGGCCACGCGGCGTTTGCGCGAGGAATTGAGGATGGCGGGGTTTTCGCGCTCCTGCGCCGTCATCGAAAGGATGATGGCCTCGGTGCGCGACAGCGCCCGCTCGTCGAGTTTCGCGCCGGCGAGCGCCCGTTTGTCGAGGCCGGGCATCATGCCGAGTACGTCGGAGAGCGACCCCATGCCGCGCAGCTGCACCAGCTGGTCGTAAAAGTCCGTCAGCGTGAAGCGGTTGCTCCGCAGGTGGCTCTCCAGTTCCCGGGCCTTTTCGTTGTCAAAGCTGCGTTCGGCCTTTTCGATGAGCGTCAGCATGTCGCCCATGCCGAGGATGCGGGAGGCCATGCGGTCGGGGTGGAAGACTTCGATGTCGCCCAGTTTTTCGCCGGTGCCGCAGAATTTGACGGGCTTGCCCGTCACGGCGCGCACCGACAGCGCGGCGCCGCCGCGCGCGTCCCCGTCCAGCTTGGTCAGCAGTACGCCGTCGATGCCCAGCGCCTCGTTGAAGGCGGCGGCGGCCGACACGGCGTCCTGCCCTGTCATCGCGTCGACGACCAGCAGGATCTCGTGCGGCGAAACGGCGGCCTTGATGCGCCGCAGCTCGTCCATCAGCGCCTCGTCGATGTGCAGCCGGCCGGCGGTGTCGAGGAAGACCATGTCGTTTCCGTGCCGCACGGCGTGGGCGACGGCCTCCCGCGCGATCTCGACGGGGTCAGACTGTCCGCGCTCGAAGACGGGGAGCCCGAGCTGCTCGCCGACGATCTGAAGCTGCCGGACGGCCGCCGGGCGGTAGACGTCGCAGGCGACCAACAGCGGGCGTTTGCCCTGCTGTTTCTTCATCATCCCCGCCAGTTTTGCGCCGTTGGTCGTCTTGCCGGCGCCCTGCAGACCCACCAGCATGACGATGGTGGGCGCCTTGGGGGCGACGCTGAGTTTTGCGGCGGCGCCGCCCATCAGGGCGGTCAGGTCGTCGCACACGATCTTGATGATCATCTGGGCGGGCGTCAGGCTTTCGAGCACTTGGGCGCCGATGGCCTTGGCGGTGACGCCGGCGATGAAGTCCTTGACGACTTTGTAGCTGACGTCGGCCTCCAGCAGGGCCAGGCGCACCTCACGCATGGCTTCGCGGACGTCGGCCTCCGAGAGGCGGCCTTTGCCGCGCAGCTTTTTAAAGACGTTGCCCAGTTTTTCGGAGAGACCTTCAAATGCCATGTTGTGCCTCATTGCGGCGTCTCCCGGCTTAGAACCGGCGGGGACGCCCCGGATTGATATATTCGGCGCCGGCAGCCTTGTGCTTGGGCGCCGTGCGGACTCACTCCGCGGGTTTGGTATCGGCCAGCCGGCGGATCTCCTCGGCGCACTGGCGGACGTCGCCTCCGGCCAGCCCCCGGTTGCAGAGGGCGACGAGGTCTTCCGACAGCCGGGCGATGGTGTCCAGGGCTTCACGCACGCGGCTGTAGCGCGCGACGAGCCCGAGCTGCGCCTCCATATGGCGCAAGGTACTTTCGGCGCGAGCGTTCACATCGCGCACGCCCTGCCGGGTGATGCCCTCGCTCTCGGAGATCTCGGACAGCGAGAGGTCCTGGTGGTAGTAGAGGTCAAAGTAGTCGCGCTGTTTGTCCGTGAGGAGGTCGGCGTAAAAGTCGAACAGATAGGCCATATCCAGCGGATCCGATTTCACGGCGGTCACCTCGCTGCCTTTTGTAAAGCGACTTTCCTTTACATCTCCACCATTGTACACAACACGCGGCGGTTTGTCAAGAGCTTTTTGCCATGGTCTCGTCCCCCGGACGAAGACGGCATCAACGGCTTCTCGTTCCCCGGCGTTCACCATCCGTCTGGGGCGATTGGCCGCCGGCGTCGTCGCGGAACACAACGAACAGAGCCGGCCGACAGCCACAGAGCCGGAGCAGCCGGACGACACAGTGCGCCTTGTATGGAGCAACATGATTTCCTCCACTGTGGATGGGGAGACGACGACGCACGTATACAATGGCGACGGCCTCCGCATGAACAAGACGGCAAACAACTTGACAACGCGATACGCTTACGGATATAATACGGTACAGGCGACGTACTACTACGACGCGTTCGGTGTACACAAGGAACAGACCGGCACGGCGGACAACCCGTACCGCTACAGCGGGTATACGTTTGACGAAGAGAGCGGATTGTACTATCTGAAGTCGATTTGGCGTTAATTTTCCATGCACACGCTGACAAATCTGATGACGGTACCAAGGAGTTGCAAGAAAGAGTTGATTCGGCCAACTATTGGTATGACTATTTCCAAAAATCACAAAAATGAGGCCCTTATAGGGCCAATGTCAAACCACCACTTGAAGTGGTGGTGCTCTGACTTGCAATCTAAAGATGGAGTCTTTGTTTCAACTGGATTGCATATTCCATGATAGGAGTTGTTTCGTTATGGATTTACAGAATTCTGAAATAAGGATTGCTTTTGTTTTGAGTGGGAAAAATGCTGATCTAGATGATATTACTGAACAACTAAATATAATACCATCTCGTACTAGTGTACTGTATCGTTGACAAATAGGTGAAATTATTTTGCTAAAATATTGCATAAATAGCCGTTTCATGGTAAGATAAAAAGAAACGGTGGTGAAGGGAAATGGGGAGGCCCAAAAAGTATAGCGTCACACTCTCGGAAGAGGAGCTTCAATTATTGAAATCCATCATTCGCAAGGAGAGGACTTCAAGGACCATACGGCGTAGATGTCAGGTGTTGATCGATATTGATGAAGCTCACGGCAAGGTTCTGACCCATGAACAGAGCGCAAGATCAAATGGTATCTGTATGGCTACGGTCGGCAAAACTGTAAAAGATTATTGTGAGGGTGGCCTTGACAAGGTACTCACATACAATCGCAACAGCAATTCTGACCAGGCGCGTCGGAAACTTGATGGCCGTAGCGAAGCAAAACTGATTGAGATTGCCTGTGGTCCTGCGCCGGAAGG
>JAITDM010000190.1 GCA_031282535.1 Oscillospiraceae bacterium | reverse complement strand
GCCGGAAACCACAGCCGCATCCGACAGACCTTCAGGCTGGCTATGATAACTTCTGTTGTATTGAACGTAGTGTTTACAGTGACCGGGCTATTCTTCCCGATACAAATCACGCGACTATTCATGGCGGCGACACCGGAAGTTTTGAAACTCGCTCCAAACATTATGAGAACGTATTTTTTGACATTTCTATGTATGGGCGTGACCGTATTGTCCATTTATTATCTGCAATCCATGATGAGAGCAAAGTTGTCAATGACCATCGCGCTTTTAAGAGGTTTTGTCGTCAGCGGTTTGCTGCTCTATATGCTGCCGTTGATCATGGGCATGTCCGGCGTCTGGTGGGCGATGCCCATATCCGAAGGTGTCGTTGCGGTGATCGCATTGTCCCATATCAAACACATGCGGGTCACATGTGTTTGAGACGGCGGACGGCTTGACGACGCAGTGTATCTGCGAGTATACTGAGGTTGTGTCGGGGCCGGACGCCCACTTGTTTAGAAAAATAGAGGAGAATCCACAATGAACAAAGAGATTGGCGAGGGATTTGGCTTCCTCACCCGGGCGGTACATGCCGGGAACGAGATCGACGGGGAGACCGGCGCGATCCGCCGGCCTATTACGATGGCCAACAGTTACGCGCTGCCCTATGACCCGTCAGATCTGAACTGGAGCAGCGCGGAAGGGAACCTGTACACCCGCAACGGCGGCGCGAACCAACGCTACCTGCAGGAGAAACTGTGCGCCCTGGAGGGCGGGGAGGACTGCGTGGTATTGGCCTCCGGCGTGGCGGCGCTGGCGGGGGTGTTTTTCACCTGCCTGCGAAGCGGCGACCATGCCGTGGTGTCGGACAGCACCTACATCGCGGCCTACCGGCTGCTCCATGAGCTGCTGCCGGAAAAATACAACGTCGCCTCCACATTGGTCGACAGCACGGACCTCGACGCGGTGCGGGCGGCCGTCCGCCCGAATACAAAGCTGATCCACATCGAAACGCCGGCCAACCCCACGATGAAAGTCAGCGACATCCAGGCCGTCGCGCGGATCGCCCACGACGCGGGCGCGCTGCTCTCGGTGGACAACACCTTCGCCTCGCCGTACAACCAGCGGCCGGCGGCGTTGGGCGCGGACCTGTGTGTGGAGAGCCTGACGAAGTACATAAACGGCCACGGCGACGCCATGGGCGGCGCGGTCGTCGGCGCCAAGCCGCTGATCGACCGAATCCGCGCGGAGGCGATGGTCAACGTGGGCGGCGTGATCAGCCCGTTCAACGCCTGGCTGATCATGCGCGGCGCGGTCACGCTGCCGCTGCGGATGCGTCAGCACAACGAGAGCGCCCAGGCGGCGGCCTCCTTTTTGGCGCGGCAAAAGGCGGTGCGCTTTGTCGCCTACCCGGGCCTTTCGGACGACCCGGGGCACGCCGTGGCCAAGGTACAGATGCCGGGCGGCTTCGGGGGTATGATGGCCTTCGGTCTGAAGGCGGACCACGAGACGCACAACCGTTTTGTCAGCCACCTGCGGGTGATCACCTCGGCCGTCTCGCTGGGACACGACGAGAGCCTGATCGTCTTCCTGGGTGAGCAGGATGAGCGGCAGTACCTGTATCCGGCGGCGTTCCACGGGGGCTTCTTCCGCCTGAGCATAGGCCTGGAGGACACGGACGACATCCTGCGGGACATCGCGCAGGCGTTGGAGAAAACGGGCCTCGGCGGCGCCCGGTTGTGAAAAATTGCAAAAAACCTGAGAGTTTCCCCTTGACAAGCGGCCGACGGGATGGTAGGATAGTAGCCATAATACATAGTTTGCATATATACTAAATATATTTTGACAAACAAGAGAGGGGACGTTCTGTATGAAAACGATCAAACTGAGGACACTCGCGCGATTCCTGGCGGTGGCGTGCGCGCTGCTTTTGCTGGCGGCCTGTCAGCCCAAGGTGGAGCCCGTGCGAATCGTGGTGGGCGCGACGCCGGTGCCCCACGCGGAGATCCTGGAGGCCGCCAAGGAGATTCTGGCCGAGCAGGGCTACACACTGGAGATCCGTGAGTTCACCGACTACGTGCAGCCGAATCTCGCGCTGGAGAGCGGCGACCTGGATGCCAATTATTTCCAGCACCGTCCTTACCTGACCGACTTCAACGCCAACAACGAGACAAACCTGGTGGACATCGGCGACATCCATTACGAGCCGCTGGGGCTCTATCCCGGCCGGACGACCTCGTTGGACGCGCTCCCAGACGGCGCGCAGGTGGCTGTCCCCAACGACACGACGAACGAGGCGCGCGCGCTGCTGCTGCTGGAGGCGGAGGGGCTGCTCACGGTCGACGGGAGCGCGGGGCTGGAGGCCACGATCCAGGACATTGTTGACAACCCGAAAAATCTGACCATTGTGGAGTTGGAGGCCGCCCAGATTCCCCGCGCCCTGCAGGATGTGGACGTGGCCGTCATCAACGGCAACTATGCGTTGGAGGCCGGTCTCAACGCCGCGACCGACGCGCTGGCCATTGAAGCCAACGACTCCCTGGCTGCGGACACCTTTGCCAACGTGATCGCGGTCCGCGCGGGCGACGAAGACCGGGCCGAACTACAGGCGCTGGTAAAAGTCCTGCAGAGCGCTGCGCTGCGCGAGTTCATCGACACCACCTACCAAGGCGCCGTCGTCCCCAAAAGCTGAGACAATGGAGAATTGAGAATTGACAGCCACTTGAAATCATGCCTTAAAAAGATCCCCGGCCAGATAAACAGGCCGGGGATCTTTTTGTTGATGTGAACAGAAATAATAATTATGAATTATGCATTCTCAATTCTCAATTCTCAATTCTCAATTGTTACCGTTTGTCCGTCAGTTTGGCCACTTTGGCGCCGAACTCCTGGAAGATCTGCACGATCACCACCAGCACCGCCACCGTGATCAGCATCGTGTCCCGCTGGTAGCGGTAGTAGCCGTAGCGGATCGCGATGTCGCCCAG
>JAITDM010000166.1 GCA_031282535.1 Oscillospiraceae bacterium | reverse complement strand
GTCGTCGGCATCGAGGTGCCGAACAAACTCGTCTCCACGGTCTACATACGCGACGTGCTGAGCGCCCCGGAATTCACCGGGCGGGAGAGCCTCCTCACCTTTGCCGTCGGCAAGGACATCAGCGGCGCGGCCGTCGTCCACGACCTGTCCCGCCTCACCCATCTGCTGATCGCCGGCACCACCGGATCGGGCAAGTCGGTGTGTATGAACTCGCTCATCGTCAGCCTGCTCTACAAGGCCGCTCCCAAAGATGTGCGGATGGTCATGATCGACCCGAAGATGGTGGAACTCGGCATTTACAACGGCATCCCCCACCTGGAGGTGCCCGTCGTCACCGATCCGAAGAAGGCGGCGGGCGCGCTCCACAAGGTGGTGGATGAGATGGAAAAACGTTACAGGAAATTTATGGAAAATCATGTCCGCGACATCTTCTCTTACAACGCCCTGGCCGCGCGTGAGAACCTGGAGAAGATGCCGCAGATGGTGGTCATCATCGACGAACTGGCCGACCTGATGCTGGTGGCCGCCAAAGAGGTCGAGGAGTCCATCTGCCGCATCGCGCAGAAGGCCCGGGCGGCGGGCATTCACCTCGTCATCGCCACCCAACGGCCGTCGGCCGACGTCATCACCGGCCTCATGAAGGCCAACATCCCCTCCCGCATCGCCTTTGCGGTGGCCTCGCAGCTCGAGTCCCGCATCATCCTGGACACGATGGGCGCCGAGAAGCTGGTCGGCCGCGGGGACATGCTGCTCTTTCCGCTGGGTGCGCCGAAGCCCACCCGGGTACAGGGCTGCCTGATCACCGGCCGCGAGGTCGAGGACGTTGTGAATTTTGTGAAACGCGCCGGCGAGGTACACTACTCCGAGGAATTCATGGACTCCATCGAGCGTTACGCCCAGCAGGTCGGAAGCAGGCGCGGCGGCGCGCCGGCCCTGGTCCCCCGCGACGACGACGCGTACGACGATCTGCTCACCACGGCCATCGACGTCGTGATGGAGAGCGGACAGGCCTCCGTCTCCTACCTGCAGCGCCGGCTCAAGCTCGGGTTTTCGCGGGCGGCGCGGCTCGTCGACCAGATGGAGGAGCGCGGCATCGTCGGCCCCTCCGAGGGCTCCAAGCCCAGGCAGCTCCGCATCACCCGCCAGCAGTGGCAGGAGATGCAGATGCGCGCACTGGACGCCGACTCCTGACTGGCCCCGCGCGCGGGGCCAGATCATTAATTGTGTTGATTTTGTTTATCAACGATATGCCCGGCCCCGCGTGCGGGGCCAGATGCAAGATAGATGATGTGCAAAGGGGGGATCTGATTGCTGTACAATCTGGACGAATATCTGTACCAGAACGTGTCCGCCATCAAAAAATACGCGCCGGGGGAGATCATCGCCCGGACGGGTTCTGACATGTACCTGCTGCTCAACGGCCGCGTCGGCCTCTACAGGGCGCACCACAGCCTTGAGGAGCGCCAAACGGCGGTGTTGGGCGCGGGCGATTTCTTTGGCGAACGGGCGCTCCTGCTGGGCCAGGCGTCCGCGCTGACGGCGGTGGCCCTGACGCCCACCGTCCTGCTCGCGGTCGGCCCGGAGGTCATGCTGTCGTTTTGCCGGCACGCGCCGGAGGCCGTGCACGCGCTTCTCAAAGCGCTGTGCCGGCGCCTTGCGTCTTTGGACGACGCCGGCGACGGCGTGGCCGTCTCCCCGCCCCTGCGCCTCGACGCCGCCGCCGAGGCACAGACGGACGCGGCGGACGATGTGAAGGCGGACGCGGCGCAGACGGCCGGGGCGCAGACGCCGGGAAGCGGCGCGATCACGCCGTCCCCCTTTTGGAGCGTCCCCTCCCTGTTTCCGACCGGGCACAGGATGGAGGCGTACCACCTGCCGCTGACGCCGGTGGACAAACAATACGTCTACGAAAAAAACATCGCCTGCCCGGTGTGCGAGCATACGTTCAGGGCCTACACCGTGCGGCTCTCCCGTCTGGTTTCGGAGGGGATGGACCGCGACCTGCGGGTCCGCTACCGGGGGGTGGAACCGCTCTATTACGACGTGATCACCTGCCCCAAGTGCTGGTACAGCGCGCTGGTGCAGGTGTTCAAGGAGGTCGGCGCGCGGCGGCGCACGGCCATCGACGAGATGATGCTGCCCCTCAAGGCGGAGATGGGCCTGCACTTTGGCCTGATCCGGGACACGGTGACGCTGTTTGCCGGCTATTATCTGGCGCTTCGCTGTCTGCCGGTCTGTTTCGCCGGACAGCCGCTTCTGGCCGGCCAGCTGTGGCTGCGGTTGCGGCGCCTGTACGGCGACTGCGGGGACGCGGCGATGCAGCGCCACGCCGCCGACCAGGCGCTGGCCGCGTACCAGGAGGCGTACGAGACGTCCTACATACCGGCCAAGCAGATGCAGCAGCTCTACTACATCATCGGGGAACTGAGCGCCGCGGAGGGCAGCACGGCCGCCGCCCGCCGGTATTTCCTTCTGGCCAAGACAAACAAGGACGGCAATCAGATCATCCGCCACCACGCGGAGGACCGGCTGGAGGAGTTGAAGGTTGCGCAGCCTAATTCATAATTCATAATTCATAATTCATAATTTTTTCATCGCTCATGCACAAATTATAATTCATCATTTTTTCATATAAAAAAGCGGCCCTGCCAGTTGGCGGGGCCGCTTTCTTCTCTTGCTTTTCTCTATTGGGAAAATCTTTGTCAGTATTTTCCGTAGTCGTCGCCGTAGTCTGTTGGTTTTGGGGGGAGCTCTTTGCCGCCTGCGCCGGCGTAGGCCAGGGCCGGCTGGTGGAAGGCGGCGCCGCCCTTCAGTTTGAACTGCGAAACCAGCGTGGAGAGCATGTTCGACTGCCCGCTCATCTCCTCCGACGAGGCGGCGCTCTCCTCGGCCGTGGCGCTGTTCTGCTGCACCACCTGCGCCACCTGGTCGATGCCGGTGTTGATCTGCTGGATCGCCAGCGACTGTTCCTCGGACGACTTCGCGATGTCGCCGACGATCGTCGTGCTCTCGTTGATGCCGGCGACGATCTCCGTGAGCGAGGCGGCCGTCTCGTCCGCAATCTTCGCGCCGAGCACCGCCTTTTCAATCGAATCCTCAATCAACGCGCCCGTGTCTTTCGCGGCCTCCGCACTCTTCGCGGCCAGGCTGCGAACCTCCTCGGCCACCACCGCAAAGCCCTTGCCGTACTGCCCGGCGCGGGCAGCCTCCACGGCGGCGTTCAGCGCCAGAATGTTCGTCTGGAACGCGATGTCGTCGATGACTTTAATGACCTTGTTGATGCTCTGGCTCGATTCGTTGATCTCCCGCACCGCCGCCATCATCTGGTCCATCTGACCGGCGCCCTTCTCCGCGCTGCTCCGGATGTTCTCGGAGAGACTGGCGGCCCGGGCGGCCATGTCGGCGTTCTCCTTGGTCTTGTGGGCGATCTCCCCGATGGAGCTCGAGAGCTGCTCCACGGCGGCGGCCTGTTCCGTGGCGCCTTGGGCCAGCGCCTGCGCGCCGTCCGC
>JAITDM010000134.1 GCA_031282535.1 Oscillospiraceae bacterium | reverse complement strand
GGCAGACCGGCTCGCCCTCCAAACCGGGGAGGACGATGATCTGCAGCACGTTGGAATACCGCTCCTCGTAAGAGAGCTGCACATAGTGGCGCCCCTCCGCCAACAGCGGGGTCAGCAGGCCGAGCCCGGTGGCGGTCAGGCTGCCCAGCTCCGGGGCGACGGCCATGAGGCCGTATTCGTCCACTTCGAGCGCCCGGGTCTCCCAGGCCCCGTCCTCAAAGGCGTAGTGGAACCGCACCCGGGTGAGATCCGGGATCTCCCAAAGCCACGAAAAAACAGGGAGCCCCATGCGGTCGTAGGACACGGGCCCCATCAGGCTGATGAAATCCCGCGGCTGCACGAAGAGCGCCGCCGTCGGGGGCGGCAGGGTGTCCGCCGGCGCGAGGCAGGCCGGCAGCCGGACCTGGCCCGCCGCCTCGTACACGCCCGGCGGCGCGCCGGCGAGGTCCGGGAAGGTCCAGTCCACCGAAAAGAAGAGCGGAATGTCGCCCGCGCCGAGGCCGCTGCACAATAAAAAGGAAAATTCTGGAAGTTCCGTCGGGTCCTCGCCGGGGCCCAGGACGGCGGAGAGCGGCGCGCTGTGCCGGACGCCGTACCCCTCATAGTACGCGTACCAATCGGTGAGAAGCAGCGGCGCGGCGCCCTCCTGCCAGACTGCGACCGGGTGGGAGAGCGCCGTCGTGAAGGGCAGCTGATACGCCGGCGGGTCGCTCTGGACGACGCGGCCCAGGTACCGGTACAGCCCCGGGACGGAGGTGTCGATTTGACGCCAATCGTCCCAGACCACCGGGAGGGCGACGGGGTCGCCGCCGTCCTCCGGCGTGGCCGTCACGGTCTGCGGCAGCGTCTGCGCGAGGGCGGCCACGGCCGCCTCGTCCGCGCCCGGGGGCAGCACCGGCAGCTGCGCGCCCGCGGGGAAGAGGTAGCCGTCGACCAAGTGGAGTTCGGCGAGGCGCCTCGGCGGCGCCTCCTCCCCGGCGTCCGCCGCGAAGGCCGGCGCGCCGGCGGCGAGGATGAGCGCCGTGACGAGCAGCGCGTAAACCGTCCGTTTCAATGCGGGCCCCTCCTTCCCAGGTCCTGCAGGGAGTATGCGAGAAACGCCTTCTTCAGCGCGCCCCGGCCGTGGATGCGCAGGGGCACGCGCCGTCCGTCCGTGAGCACGAATTCGGCCGCGTCGGCGTGCCAGACATGCGCCAGGTTGACGATGACACCCTTGTTGCAGCAGAGAAACCGCGCGTCCGCCAGCACGGCGGCGGACACCGCGGCCAGGCTGTCGGAGACGGTCAGGCTGTCCTTCGCGTGCAGGTGCAGGCGTACGCGGCGGTTTTGGCAGTCGAGGTAGCAGAGGTCGCGCAGCGGCACCTCGGTGCGGGCCCCGCCCACATGCACCGCCAGCGTGCGGTCGTCCGGCCGCAGCGCCTCGCAGCACAGCAAAAGCGCGTCGCGCAGGCGCGCCTCCTCGACGGGCTTGGTCAGATAATAGCTGGCGCGCACCAGGTAGGAGTCCACCGCGTGGTCGCGGCTGCCGGTAAAAAAGACCAGACGGCAGTCCGGGTCGGCGGCGCGCACCGCCCGCGCGGTCTCCATGCCGTCCTCCCCGCCGAGGTAGATGTCGAGAAAGACAATCTGAAACCGGCCCGGCCGGAAATCGGCCAGAAACGCGCCGGCGGCGGCGTATTCCGAGAGATGCCACGCGTCGTCCCGCCCCGGCGGCGGCTGCGCGCGCAGCAGGGTGCGCAGTGTCTGCCGGTCCGACGCGCTGTCGTCCACAATCGCGATCTGCATAGGCCCGCCCCCCCCGTGCGTTTTACAGTGAACAGTCTGGAATTTACAAAAAATGGAAACCAAACAACGGGCGCGTGTAGTTTCGCGCGGAAAAATGGACTTTCAGCCCCCAAAACTTGACAGACATTTGAACCAATTGATAGGCTCTTTTGTAACATGATCTCTCTCTATTCAACAGTATAACAGATAATTTTGCTTGTGACAAGGCGCATTGCCCGGAACGTTTCCAGTGCATTTGACCAAAATACGGGCGGCGCGGCGGGTGCCCCGCGCGGGCGAAAGACGGTTCAACGCGCATGTAAGAAATTTGAAGGCAAAGGAGAAAGCTGACATGAAGAGGGCGAAAGAGAAGTCGAGAGCGAAGAAGATGAGGACATCCGGGTTCAGACGTGTGCAGTCGCTCCTCGTGTTGGCGGCGGTGCTGGCGGCGCAGCTGGCCTGTCCCCTGCCCGCGCGCGCGGCCGTGGCGGTCTACAGCCCGGCGCAGACCGCGCTGCCCATCCTGACGGCGGCGGCGTCCCAGAACCAGATGTACTACGACGACTACACGCAGGGCGTATTTGGCTTTATGAACGCGATCAGTCAGTTTACCGGCGGCGCGCTGAGCTATTTCAGCGAAAAGAAGCAGTTCGACGCGACGTACACCCGCGTGCTGGAGACGCTCGACCCCGCGCTGGAACAGATCCGACAGAGCGGCGGGCTCCAGATCAGCATCAGCATGAATCTCGCCAACAAGGTGCACACGCACGGAGGGAGCCTGTTCAGAGTCACACAGTACGCGACCTATCAGGTGGGGCTGCTGTCCTCCGACTACTACGACGCCGCCACCCGCAACTCGGTCTACAAGGCGAACGTCCGCATGTTTGGGGACGGCGGCTGGAACGACGACTACCGGAGCCACGGGAAATATAAATATTCCGACGTGTCGATTTACGCGCCGCTGCACCCGCTCGCGTATCCGAACCACAAGTTTCGGATCAGACTCGAGATCTACCAGGGGGGGCACTGCGCGGAGGCGGTGACGCGTTTCGCGAACCCCTCGCTCTCGTTTGCCGACGCGAAGGCGCCGCAGCCCCAGCGCGCCTTTGTCACGAGGACGAACGACCCCGCCGGCGCGCAGGTCGCGGGCGTCTCGAAGGGGGAGACCGCGTACATCCACATAGAGTACGACGAGCCGATACGGTTCTCGGACAACAACGCCAATCACAACGTGTTCATAGAGCTGGCCGTCAAGGACCTCGCCACCGGGATGGACATGCAGACGAACATCCCGACGGCGCAGCTCGTGAAGGTCTCCGACCGGTTTCTGACCTTTGCCTACACGGCGCCGCAGGGCAGCGTCGACTGGGCGATCAAGGGCATACGCGGCATGAAAGAGGGCGCGCAGAGCGTGCTCGCCGCGAGCGGCAAGCCCTTTACGCTGCTGCACAACTTCGGCGGGGGCACGTATAGCAACACGGCCTACCGCAGCCAGTACAACGACCTGTTCACCGTCAGCTCCCTGATCACCGATCTCGCGGGCAACCCCGCGCCGGACCACTTCGGCACGTGGGCGGGCGACGTCGCCATCGACACGATCGCGCCCAAGGTGGAGAGCGTACACCTGGAGGTGACGACCTACCGAGTCGGCATAGGCAGCCATTGGCAAGACAACGCGAGTCCGTACATCGGGCCGTACAACACCCTGGTCACGCCCGTCGTCACCTTCAGCGAGGTGCTCGCCCACGACCGGGCCGCGTCGGGGAAATATTTCTTTGACGGCATGACCGCCGAGCTCAACGTCGTGAACGGGAGAGGAGAGACGATGACGGCGACGGCGGACTACGGGTACACGGAAACGCCGGTCAACGGCCGGCCGAGAACGGTGGTGCGCTTCGAGGGGATGCAAAACTTCGTCGGCAGTCAGATGGAGAGCGGCGCCCAGAACAGCCCCGTCGCCATCAAGTACGTCAGGAAGACGGGGGGCCTGACGGACTCCAGCGGGAACGTCTTCGCGCAGAACAATCCGATCGGCGTGAGCCCCGCCCAGCAGTACATCCTCGACGCGGTGGCGCCCGAGGTGAAGGTGGATCTGCCGCGAAACGCCGCCCTGGACAGGTACCTGCCGGAACTCGGCACGGACAGCGCGGGCCGCGTCAACCGGTTTTACATCCCGATCGAGCTCAGCGACGCGCTCTCCGGCGTGGCGGAGCGGGGGACCTCGAAACCGAGCCAAAGCTACCTCTATTGGGTATTTTCAAGCGCGGCCGCGCTGACGAAGCCGCGGGAGGAGATGAGAATCCGCTACGCGGTGACCACCTCGCCCGATGAGCCGGCCGCCTACAGCAGCGTGGGGGTCACGTGGTACGAGTGGGCGGGCGCGTACGGCTCGGAGCGCATGCCGCTGCTGCCGGTCGCAGAAAAACAGTACCTCCATGTGGCGCTGGAGGGCCTGGAGGGCCTGGATGTGACGGGTTCCGGTTTTCGCTATACGGTGTACGACCTGGCCGGGGGGAATGCGATGGGCGATATCCGGCTGGAGGCCGGGAACGTCGCCTCCTTCACCGACGCCGCGCCGCCCGCGGTCTCCGTCGTAAAGAACAGGAGCGCCGTCATCGACGCCGCCGCGGCCCGGGTGCGCTTCTCCGTGGAGCTGCGCCTCGAAGACGTGAGCGGGATCGATTACACCGGCGTTGCGTACCAGTGGACGGCGCAGGGCGCGCCGCCCGACGAAAACGGCTGGGTCTCCGCCCTGCCGTCCGACCCGTACCCCGGCCTCACGTCGTACAGCGGCGCGCCCCGCTTTGCGCAGATCACCGCCGAGACGGAGCTGACCGGGGCGGTGAAACACGAGACGGAACTCTATGTGCGGGCCGGGGACAGGGCGACCGCGGCCAACCGCGGGGTCGGCGGCCCGTTCCCGTTTGCCATCAACCTGGAGCACCGGAACGCGCCGCGGTACAGCGTACAGGCGGACACGGAGACCGCGCCGAGGCCCTCGCTGGTTCTCGACATGCCGGCCCAGAGGGTCGGGGACAACGGCGAACATCAGGCGCAGGCGTGGGTGTTCGTACGGCCGGCGGTGCGCATATCCGACTGGCGGGGGTTCTTTGACAGGCGGACGTTCACCGAGGCGGACGGCCTGGACCTGTTTGACCCGGCTGCGCCCGCCAACGCGGGCCAATGGACGGACGGGCGCGTGGCGCAGATGATGAACGGCGGCTACTACGGGGAATGCTATGTCTCCGTGTACGTGGGGTATGACCTGACGTTCAATAACGACGCGACCTCGTGGGACGACTATGTCGCGGACGGCGACGGGGTGCCGGTGCAGGGGGCGCACTATCTGTACAAGATCACGGGGAACGACACGATGAACGGCCCCGTGCACCGGGTCACGGTGACGCAGATCGCGCCGCCGGAGGAGAAGATGAACAGCAGATGGAACGGGCCGTGGAGCGGCGGGGTCAAGTATGTCGCCGACATCGCGGGGCTGAAGTTCGACGTCGCCATCGAAAACAACTACAAGAGACTGTTCGGCCTGACAAACTGGGGCGAATACGACGACGTGGGGAGCGCCGCGCTGACGGTGGAGCGGGCGTCGGAGAGCGGCCCGGAGTGGCCGGGCACGGCGGTGTGCACGGTGCCCGTCACGCCCGGCGTCTACACGGAGATCCCGGCGGTCGACGGGGGCTACCCCGACGGCCGGTACCGGTTCGTCGTGGACGTGACCAGAAAGAACGGCGTGACGGAGAGTCAGGTCCACCCCGATGTGTTTGAAAAGGACGACTTCTCGCTGGCGGCGCCCGAGGGGGAGGAGCCCGCGGAGTACGTGGCCGGGCTGACCGCCCGGTACACGTTCGGGGCGGGGGTCCTGGGCGGCGCCAAACAGTACGACACGCCGTTTGACGAGACGCGCCGGTTCACGGCCGGCACGTATGTGGACGGGACCTATGTGACGGGGGTCGAACACACGCTGCGCTTTGACCTCTCGGCCATCGACGCCGGCCGGCGGGAGGATCTGTTCATCAAGGTGTGGAACGCCACCACGCCGGCGCTCGACGGCGTGGGCTGGGAGAACGCCCCGTGGGAGGCGGTGTATGGAGAAGCGACGATCCTCCGTCAGGTGGCCGCGGTGGCGGAGGCGGACGTGGACGCCGGATACGCGTACGTGGACGACGTTCCCCATCTGCTCGTGATCGACGGCGTGCGCAACGTGATCCGCTACCGGCTCCTGTACGCCAACGGCCGGATGTCCGACGTCAGGGAGTTTGTGATGGACGTGAGCAGCCAGGCGCCGGAGCTCGCGGTGGCGATCACGCCGGAGCGGGGCTTCCACACGCAGGTGACGGCCACGGTCACGCGGGCGGAGAGCGCCCTGGGCGCGCCGCCGGCCGTGTACTTCGGGGTGGAGGACGGCGCCCCGCGCGTGGAAAACGGCGCATACGACCTGACGGACAGCGGGGTGCGGGACGGCTCGTACACGTTTTACGCGATAGACGACTACAAAAACGTCCGCTTTCTCACGGTGAGCGGCGGCGTCGCCGACACCGAGGCGCCCGTCGTGGTGTCGCCGCCGGCGGTGATGAACGACGGCCCCATGTACAGCATACAGTTTGCGGTGGACGACATCAGCCGCTCGGAGGGCCTCGAAGTGTACTACCGGTTCGACGACGACTACTCGAGGCGGCTCGGGCTCGACCCCGCGCGGATCGACGACGGGACGCGGGCGGGCTACATAGAGCTGGCGCAAAACGACCGCCCGTACGGGTCCTGGTACGCGACCGCGGCCGCGGCGACCGGCGTCTACGCCACGGATCACGACGGGGGATTCCCCGGCTACGTCGACTACGACGGCGTGACGCTGAAGGGCGTGTATAAATTCGACGAGACCCTGCCCGAGGGGGCGGAGACGACGTTCGATATGACGTTTGTGTTCGTGGACGCGCTGGGGCACGCCTCCGAGGAAACGGTCGCCGTCGCCGTCAAAAACGAACGGACGAAGATCGAGAGCGCCGAGCTCAGGTATGTTCCGGTGGGCGAGGAGGTGCTCGAACCGGACGGCCAGTGGTACACCGGGGGCGTTCCCACCCTGGCCGTCGCGGTCTATACGCAGGGCCCCCCGGTGAAAATCATCGCCCCGGCCATCCGGAGCATACCCCTTTGGTATGGGGACGGGGCGGTCGACGCATACGAGGACGGGGTGGCCCGCGGATACCTCGACAGGCACAACAATCCGGTCATCTTCCTCAACGTCAACAGGCCCGGCACGTACGAGATGCGCTACGCGGACATCTTCGGCGAGGAGTACACGCAGACGGTCGAGATCGTGGACGATGCGCTCGACGGGGTCGACGTGCTGGAATTGGACGTCGACATGCTGGAGATAGACGAGCAGACGGGGCGGCGGACGGTGGAGATCAGGTCCGTGAAGCCGGGCGAAAGATTCCTGGTCTACGAGGGCGCCCTGGCGGCGGAGGCGATCGACGCCGGCGGCGCGCGGGACGCGCGCCTGCTGGCGGGCCCCGTGGAGACGTTCAAAGGCTCGTATGACCCGGACAAAAAGCTGTACATCACCGACATCGCGGACGATGGGGACGACCCGGCCGTGTACTTCGGCGAGCGGGTCGTCTGTTACGACCCTCGGGCGCTCATGCCGCCCGAGGTCGAGGTGCACTGGCTGTACCACGAGTTCGGCAGCGACAGGCCGCCGGAGGGGACAAGCGAGACAAACGGCGACGTCGAAGTCTGGCTCACGTCCGGCGAGGAGATCTTCCCGGCCGGCGGGGCGCCGCTCTCCCACGTGTTCACCTACGGGGACGCGCGCAGCCACACCTTCCGCTACGCCGACAGGGCGGGGATCGCGGGCAGCGTCACGGTGACGCTCCCGGTGACGATCACGCCGGCGCCGCCGCCGGCGCCCGGGACGGCGGCGGACACCGAGGCGCCGCGGTTCGGGCTGGACGTGGCGGCCGCCTACGGCGTGAGCGGCAGCTTCGCCGCCACCTATTACCAG
>JAITDM010000102.1 GCA_031282535.1 Oscillospiraceae bacterium | reverse complement strand
CCGGCGCCGCCGCCAACTGGGTCCGGCGCTACTGCACGCAGGAACACGCCGAATACGTCGCCAAACGGCTGCGCGACACCCTCTACGGGCACATTCAGGAGCTCCCGTACGCGTGGCACGTGCAGATCCAAACCGGCGACATCATCCAGCGCTGCACTTCGGACGTGGACATGGTGAAGACCTTCCTCTCCAATCAGATGGGCGAGATGGTGCGCACGGTGTTTCTGTCCGTGGCCGCGGTCGCGCTGATGCTCTCGATGGACCCCTTTATGACCCTCGTCTCGGTGAGCCTGCTGCCGGTGATCTTTCTGTTCTCCTGGCGCTTCTCCCTGCGCATGTCGAAGCAGTTTCTCGCCTGCGACGAGGCGGAGGGCGCGCTGCAGGCCGTCGCGCAGGAGAATCTGACCGGCGTGCGGGTGGTGCGCGCCTTCGGGCGCGAACGCTTTGAGATCGACCGCTTTGAAGAGAAAAATCAAACCTGGGCCCGGCTCATGACGCGGCTCGGCAACGCCCAGGGGAATTTTTGGGGGATCGGCGATGGCATCACGGGGATCCAGATCGCCCTCGTGACGCTCATCGGCGTGCTGCGCTGTCTGGAGGGGCAGCTCAGCGTCGGCACGTTCATCACCTTTTACGCCTATGTCAACATGCTGATCTGGCCGGTGCGCAACCTGGCCCGGCTGCTCACCGAGCTGAGCAAGACAGGCGTGTCCCTGGGCCGCCTGCGGGCCATCCTCGCCGAGACGCCAGAGACGGACAACCCGGACGATGAAACGCCGGAGATCCGCGGCGCGGTCGTCTTTGACCGCGTGACCTTCTCGTACGGGGACAGGCCGCCGGTGCTCCGCGACATCTCGTTTACGCTGAAACCGGGCCGGACACTGGCGATCCTGGGCGGCACGGGCAGCGGCAAGTCCTCTCTCGTCCACCTGCTGTGCCGCCTGTACGACCTGCCGGACGGCGGCGGGCGCATCACCGTCGACGGACGCGACATCCGCACGATCCGGCGGAAGTGGCTGCGCCGCCACGTCGGCCTCGTGCTGCAGGAGCCGTTTTTGTTCTCCCGGACACTCCGCGAGAACATCAGCGCCGCCCGGCCGGACGCCGACCTCGAAACCGTGCGCGGCAAGGCCCGCATCGCCGCCGTGCACGACGCGATCGAGCGCTTCGGCGCGGGGTACGACACCGTCGTCGGCGAACGCGGCGTCACATTGTCGGGCGGTCAGCGCCAGCGCGTGGCCATCGCCCGGATGCTGATGCAGGACCCCCCGATCATGATCTTCGACGACAGTCTCTCCGCGGTGGACACCGAGACGGACGACCGCATCCGCCGCGCGCTGCGCGCGCACACGGGGCACGCCGCCACGATTCTCATCTCCCACCGGCTCAGCACGTTGCAGGAGGCGGACGAGATTTTGGTGCTGCGGGACGGGCGCGTGGAAGAACTGGGCACCCACGACGAACTGCTGGCGCGGCGCGGCGTCTACCGCCGCCTGTACGACCTGCAAAATCAGGCGGCCTCGGGACCCTTGGGCGGCTGAGGCCATAGAATACGCGGAGGATCGGATGCACGAACACGAGGATTTTGACAAAAACGGCTCCTTTTCGCTCAAAACATGGGCCCGGATGTGGCCCTTTATCCGCCCCTTTCGGCGGGATCTGCTCGTCACCGCGCTGCTGATGATGTTCGCGTCCGCCGTCGACGTCGCCATCCCGCTGCTGCTGCGCTACGCCATCGACCACTTCATCGGGCAGCGCACCACCGAGGGCCTGCCGCTGTTTGCGGCGCTCTCCTTCCTGCTGGTGTCGGCCTCGGGCGTCGCGGTCGTCTTTTTCATCCGCGTGGCCTACCGCGTCGAGGTGGGCATCGGCCGCGGCCTGCGCGCCGCCACGTTCAACCACCTGCAGACGCTCTCCTTCTCGTTCTTCAACCGCACGCCGGTGGGCTACCTGATGGCCCGCCTGATGAGCGACACGGCGCTGATCGGCGACGTGGTGGCCTGGGGCCTCGTCGTGGATCTCTCCTGGGCGCTCACCTACATCCTCGGCGTGCTCGTCACTTTGTTTTTCCTGAGCTGGCGTCTGGCGCTCATCGTACTGGCCGCCGTGCCGGTCCTCGCGTGCATCACCGCGTGGTTCCAGTCCCGCATCCTGCGGCTCAGCCGGCAGGTGCGGCGCGTCAACGCCACGATCACCGGCGCCATGAACGAGGGCATCACCGGCGCCCGCACGACAAAGACCCTCGCCATCGAGGACCAAAACCTGGCCTCGTTTTCCGCCCTCACGGGCCGGATGAAACAGCGGGCCACCCGGCTGGCCGCCTACAACGCCGTCTTCCTGCCGCTCGTGATGGCC
Source organism: Oscillospiraceae bacterium (assembly GCA_031282535.1). Classification (GTDB taxonomy): domain Bacteria; phylum Bacillota; class Clostridia; order Oscillospirales; family UBA929; genus JAIRTA01. The sequence goes on along the minus strand of JAITDM010000102.1, from coordinate 1,944 downwards.
GTCGGTTCGGCCGTCACCGCGTGGGTGCTGGCGCGCGGCGGGCACATGGTGATCGCGCTGTCCATCCCGGTGGGGACGCTGGCGGCCTTCGTGAATTACACGATCGGCATCTTCGAACCGATCCAGCAGATCGCCCGCTCGCTCTCCGGCTATGTCTCCGCCCAAGTGAACATCGAGCGCGTGGACAAGCTGCTCTCCCTGAGGCCGGACATCACCGACCGGCCGGACGTGATCGAGCGGTACGGGGACGCCCTCCACCCCAAGCGGGACAACTGGGAGCCGCTGCACGGGGACATCGAATTTGACGACGTCACGTTCCGTTACCCGGACGGCACGGAGAATGTACTGGAGCACTTCTGTCTCAAGATCCCCGCCGGCAGCTTCGTCGCGCTGGTGGGGGAGACGGGCGCCGGAAAATCCACGCTGGTGAACCTCGCCTCCCGCTTCTTCGAGCCCACACAGGGTCGGATTTTGATCGACGGGCGGGACGCGCGGGACCGCAGCCAGCTCTGGCTGCACAGCCGCCTCGGCTATGTCCTGCAGGACCCGCACCTGTTTTCCGGCACCATCCGCGAGAACATCCGTTACGGCCGGCCGGACGCCTCCGACGCGGAGATCGAGGAGGCCGCGCGCGTCGCGTACGCCGCCCCGATGATCGCGCGGCGCCCCGGCGGGCTGGACGCGGAGGTCGGGGAGGGCGGCGACCAACTGAGCACCGGGGAAAAGCAGCTCGTCGCCCTGGCCCGCGCCGTGCTCGCCGATCCGCGCATCTTTGTGTTGGACGAGGCCACCTCCAGCGTCGACGCCGAGACGGAGGCGCTCATCCAAAAGGCGACGCGCCGCCTGCTGCGGGGGCGCACCTCCTTTGTCATCGCGCACCGCCTGTCCACCGTCCGGGAGGCGGACCTGATCCTCGTAATCGCGGACGGGCGCGTGGTCGAGCAGGGCACGCACGACGCGCTGATGCGCGCCGGCGGCCGCTATTTCGACCTGTATACCCTCCAGTTCGCCGAGGACGCGGCAGCCGGCGGTCCGCCGCCTCTGCCCTGACCCGGCGCCAACCGGACGCCTCCGACAACTTCGTGCTCGGCGCAGACGAGATGGGATGTCCCAAACCCCATCCCGGCGCGTCAACGATACGGCGGTCCGCCGCCGGAGAGGGGTGCTTGCTGTGAGGAAATCTCTCTGTCTGCTTCTGGCGCTGCTGCTGTGCCTGGGGGGGCTGTCCGCCTGCGGGGACAGCGGCGGCGAGGAGGTCTCGCCCTCGCCGCCCGAGAGCGCCACGCCGCCGCCCACCCCGTCTCCGCCGCCCATCAAGGCGCCGGAGGGGTCGACGCTGTCCGCCCGGTGCCGCGCGCCGGCCGGCTACACCCGCGTGCCCGCCGAGGACGACAGCTTCGCCGCGTACCTGCGGTCTCTTCCGCTCAAGGAGGACGGCGCGCTGGCGCTGCTCTTCGACGGCAAGGAGAAGCTGACGCGGACATACGAGGCGGTGGTCGACATGGACATCGGCTCGACGGACGTCCAGCAGGGTTCCGACGCGCTGATCCGCCTGCGGGCCGAGTATCTTTACGCGCAGGGCGACTACGACCGGATTTCCTACCATTTTCTCTCCGGCTTCCTGTTCCCCTTCACCCGCTGGGCGGAGGGGTACCGGGTCAGCGTGAGCGGGAAGAACGTGACCTGGGAGAAAAAGGCCGACCCCTCGCAGGATTACGAGACCTTCCGCCGCTATTTGAACACGCTGTTTGTGTACGCCAACACGCGCTCGCTGGCGGCGGAGCTGTCCATCGCCGACGAGATGCGCATCGGCGATATGTTCATCTCCACCGAGTTCGGCGGCGTGATGGTGGTGGACATGGCGCAGCGCGCGGGCACCGGGGAGATCGTGTGCATGCTGGCCGGGGCCAAGATCCCGGCCCAGGAGATTCAGATCTTGAAAAA
>JAITDM010000075.1 GCA_031282535.1 Oscillospiraceae bacterium | reverse complement strand
CGACCGCCGCAAGGCTTGGTGCCTTGCAAGGGAGGACGACAAAGTATTGCGGCAAAAAGACAAGCAAGCGTGCGCAACGGAGCAGTGAACCGCCCCCTAAGAAAATGCCTGCTGCATCTTGCCGCGCAGGCCCATCAGGGCCTTGGAGTGGATCTGGGACACGCGTGACTCGGACACGCCGAGCACCAGCCCGATCTCCTTGAGCGTCAGCTCCTCAAAATAATACAGCGTCACAACCAGCCGCTCTTTTTCCGGCAGGTTGTCTATGTAGCGGCCCAGTATCTCTTTGAGCTCGTCCGCCTCGATGTGCTCCTCCGGCGTCTCCTCGTTGCTGACCATCATCTCCTCGCTCTTGATGCGGTCAACCAAAATCTCGTCCAGACAGACCAGGTTGAAGGTGTGGGACTCGTCCAATGTCCTTTTGACGCTCTCCACATCCATGTTGACGAACTCGGCCACCTCTTTTTCAGACGCCGAACGGCCGAGACGGCCCTCGAGCTCGTGATAGCCCTCTTCAATGCGCTTGATCTTCTGCCGCAGACTGATGGGCGCCCAGTCCTGCTTGCGGATCTGGTCGATGATCTCGCCCTTGATGCGCAGAGACGCGTAGGTCTCAAATTTCACCTCTTTATGGATGTCGAATTTGTCGATGGCGTCCATGAGACCCAGGACCCCGCAGCTCATCAGGTCGTCAAAATCCACGTGTTTCCGATAGGTCGGCACCATGCGGCAGACTATGCTCTTCACCAAATGCACATAGTGCATGACCAGCTCATTGCGCGCCTCCAGGCTACGTGTCTCCACAAAATTCCGCCACAGTTCCTGCGTATGATCCTCCACTTTTGTCGCACATGCGGGTCTTCTGTTTGCCATACATCCAATCCTCCCGTTTGCCATGTCGGCGCCTGTACAGGCGCCCCGGCGCGCCCCCCCGGCTCTCCGCGGTTGCCCCGCCGCCGCGTTATTGCCTCCGGTATTCCTTGGACTGCTCTCCAAAAATGTACTTGATGATGTTTCTGCGCAGCCTCTCCTCCATGTTGACAAATCGTACGCTCGCACAGTACCGGGCCCCCTCGGAGGACTGCTCCGTCACGCGGACGACGCATCCGTCCACCGTCAGCGCCCCCCGGCGCTTCAGACTGAACGTGCACTCGAGGAGGGCCTCCCTTTCAAAGGGCTCCTCGGCGACAAACCGCGCCCCGCCGCCCGAAAGATCGACGGTGTGGCACGCGTACACACGCTCCCCCGGCCTCGGCGGCCTCGGGACCCCTTCATAACGCCGGTCGCAAATCTGCTGCAACATCTCCTCCACAGTGCGGCCGGCAAACTGCTCCGGCGCCGCGAGAACCCGGACGGACACGGGCAGTACCGTCTCCAAGCGAACAAAATCGCGGCGCTGATATTTGCTGATGGGAGAGCACATCTCCACCTCGATCAGGGCAAGCGCCCCCTCTTTGAAGCGCCGGCACAGCCGCGCCATAAAACTGAACATGCCGCCCGTCCGGTAAAACGTCACGTGCAGCAGATCCCCCTCGCGCAGCGGCACCGCCACCCCCCGGTACGTGGGCGCCGAAAGAATCAGCACGCCCTCCTTCCCAAGTTCCTGTATGTCGCTGACACAGCGTTTCTCGCCGATCGTAATCTCCAGGCGCTCGCCGAGACCCAGTTCTCCATTCACAGGGGCCGCTCCCTCCCTTGGATGCGGCGGTATTCGCCGGCAAACCACATAATATGGTATATTTTGTATGTCGCCACAGCGAAATGGCGCCTTTTGTGCATGAATCGCGCACTTTCGGCGTCCAATTCATGCGGCGGTTTACCGACATCTTTTGTCTTTATTGTATCGATAAGATGGGATAAATGCAAGCCCCAACCCTCCTTTGCGGATAAATTTCAATATTTCATGACAAAACTCCCATTACCTTCCGGCCATTCTTGTAAAAAATGCGCGCAGCCCGGGGCGGCGTTCCGGCTCCGTACCCATGAACCGCCACGCCAGCGTCTCGATGTTGCGCGCCGCCGCGCTCTGCGGAAAGCTGAGCACAAAGGGACGCTGGAGACGCACCGCCTTGGACACCGCCGGGTCGGACAATATAAAGCCCATCTCCTCGATCTCCGTCCGGAGATAGAGCCGCACCACGGCCGCCACCTTGCGGAGCGTGTCGGCCGCCTCGCTCTCGCTGTCCGCCCGGTTGACCACCAGCCGGACCCGAGGGCCGCTCTCCGCGCGCGCCGTCAGAAATTTGATGAGGGCATAGGCGTCCATGATGGACGTGGGCTCCGGCGTCGTCACGACGACGACCTCCTGCGCGGCGCCCACCATGCTCAGGATGTGGTCCGAGATCCCGGCGCCGGTGTCCAGCAGCACCACGTCGGCCATGTCGTCGAGCTGGAGCAGGTTGTCCATCAGGTCCGCCAGCTGGCCGGCGCTCAGCCGGATGAGCTCCTGCACGCCCGAGCCGCCCGAGATGAACCGGACGCCGTACGGCCCGTCGCAGACGGCGTCCCGGATGTCCCCGCGGTGCCGCACGACGTGGGCCAGGTCGTACGCCGGCGTGACGCCCAGGACGACGTCCACGTTGGCAAGCCCGAAGTCCGCGTCAAAGATCAGCACGCGCAAACCTTTCCGGCTCAGGGCCAGGGCCAGGTTCACCGTGACGTTTGTTTTGCCGACGCCGCCCTTGCCGGAGGTCACGACCACCACGCGGGCGCCCGTCCCGGGCGTACGCGCGCGTTGGCCTTTGATGTTGGCGATGATCTGGCGCAACGCGCCGGCCTGGTCGTTCATAACGCGATGACCCCCACCCTAGCGCCATCCGCCGGATCCCGCCAGCGGGCGGACACCCAGCAATCTGTCCGTGATCTTGCGGGCGTTCATGACCTCGATGTCGTCGGGCACCGTCTGCCCGGCCGTCATGTAAGAGACCGCGCGGTCGGTGAGCATCTTGAGGTTGAGCAGCATGCCCCACACGGGCGTCTCGTCCATTTTGGTAAACAGCAGCTTGAAATTCTCTAAGAACGCATAGGTCCTGACGATGTTGAGACAGCCCGTAAAACTGGTCGCGGCGCTGAGCACGAGGTGCACCTCGTCGGCGCCTGAGGCGGCGAGCAGGGCCCGCAGCTCCGGCTCCAGGGTCGGGTCGTTCGGGCTTTTCCCCGCCGTGTCGATGAACACGATGTCGCACCCCTCCTGCTCGCGCAGCGCCGCCTCCATCTCCTCGGGCGCGTAGACGACGGCGATCGGTACGGAGAGAATCTCGGCGTATGTACGAAGCTGCTCCACCGCGGCGATGCGGTAGGTGTCCGTCGTGATGATGCCCACGCGGGCGCCGTGGTTGATCGCGTAGATGGCGGCCAGCTTCGCGATGGTGGTCGTCTTGCCCACGCCCGTCGGCCCCACCATGATGACGACGGTGCGCCGGTACGGCTTCAACTGGATGGGCGCGGCCTCGCCCAGGTACTGTTTTAAGAGCTGTTCCATCACCTCGGCCGGGTCCGCCGCCCGCCGCCGCGCGATGTCGGCGGCCTCCCGACCGATCCTGTGGGCAAACGGCTCGTGCACCTCCCCCTCCAGCAGGGCGCCCACCAGCGCCTCCACCTCCGGGGGGTCTCCGGCGGCGTCCGCCTCCGCCCGGATCCGGCCCACCAGCGTGTCCAGCGTGGCGGAGAGGCTGTCGATCTTGCTCTCCAGCGCGCCGATCTTCTCCGGCCCGGCCGTGAGGTTCGGCGTCAGCACCCGCTCCCCGGTGCGGATGTCCGTGAGCGGCAGCGGCGCCAGCGGCGGCGGCGGATCGGCCCTCCGGACGGCGGGCGGCGGCGCGGGCGCCGGCTCGTAGGCGGCCACCACCTCCACGAGCGGACGGCGAAACCAGCCGCTCACCCCGTGACGGCGGATCTTGCGCGTGTTTAAAATGAAGGCGTCGAGCCCCAGCTCGGCGCGGACCTTCCCCATCGCCTCGGTCACGTCCTCGGCGAGATATCGCTTTACGTTCAAACTGCCACCACCCCATCGGCCTGAATGTCAATGTTTTGTTCGAGCTCGTTGTACGAGAGCACCACCAGGTCCGGCGCCAGCCCCTCCACCATCTTTTTAAACTGGTAGCGCACGACGGGCGCCGTCAGCACCACGGGCGAGAGCCCGAGGCCCGTCATCCGCTCCAGCGCGGTGCGCAGGCTGTCGAACATGCGCTGGATCACGTCCGGCTCCAGGGCGACGTAGGAGCCGTGCTCGGTCTGCCGGACGTTTTCGAGGATCTGATGTTCGAGCGCCGGGTCCAGCGTGACGACGTGGAGCTGCCGGTCGGGCGCGAAGCGGTGGGAGATGGACCGCCGCAGCGCCTGGCGCACATACTCCGTCAGCATGTCCGGGTCCCGCGTGACGCCCCCGTAGTCCCCCAGCGTCTCGACGATCGTGCCCATGTCGCGGATCGAGATGCCCTCCCGCAGCAGGTTGCCCAGCACCTTCTGCACCTCGCCCAGCGAGAACAGTTTGGGCACCACCTCGTCCACGAGCGCCGGCTGGGTCTGGCGCAGGTTGTCCACCAGCACCTGTACCTGCTGGCGTTCGAGCAGCTCGTCCGCGTGGCGGCGCACCACCTCCGTGAGGTGGGTGGCGATGACCGACGGCGGGTCGACCAGCGTGTAACCCAGCAGCTCCGCGCGCTCCCGCGCGCTTTCGCCCACCCATTTGGCGGGCAGACCAAAGGCCGGCTCCCGGGTGTCGACGCCCTCCACCTCCTCGCTGATGTCGCCCGGGTTCATCGCGAGGTAGTGGTCCAGCAAAATCTCGCCCCGCGCCACCTCGTTGCCCCGGATCTTGATCATGTATTCGTTCGCGGCGAACTGGATGTTGTCGCGCAGGCGGATGACTGGCACGATCATGCCGAGGTCGATCGCGCACTGCCGGCGGATCATGACGACGCGGTCCAGCAGATCCCCGCCCTGCGAGGCGTCGGCCAGCGGGATGATGCCGTAGCCGAATTCGAGCTCGATGGGGTCCACCGAGAGGAGCGTGACCACGTTCTCCGGCTTTCGGATCTCCGCGGCCGCCTCGCGGGCCTCCTCGCCCTCCTCGGCCTCCTCCGCCCGACCGAGCCGGCTGCGCAGTACGAGCCCCAGCGCGACCAGGCCGCCCGCAAAGGGCAGCATGAACACGACGGGCATACCCGGGATCAGCCCCATGATGCCGATCACCGCGCCGCCCATCACGAGGACGGTGGGCTGACGGGAGAGCTGGCGGGTGAGGTCCATGCCCATGGAGTTGTCGGAATTGGCTTTGGTGACGAGGATGCCGGTGGCCGTGGAGATGAGCAGCGCCGGGATCTGGCTCGAGAGCCCGTCGCCGATTGTCGCCACCGTGTACACGTTCACGGCGTCGGCGGCGACGCCGCAGCTCAGCACCTCGACGAGGATGCCGCCGACGATGTTGATGATGGTGATGATGATGCCGAGGATGGCGTCTCCTTTGACAAACTTGGACGCGCCGTCCATGGCGCCGTAGAAGTCGGATTCCCGCTGCACATTGACGCGGCGCTGCCGGGCCGTGTTCTCGTCGATCACGCCCGAGTTGAGGTCGGCGTCGATGGCCATCTGCTTGCCCGGCATGGCGTCCAGCGTGAACCGCGCGGCCACCTCGGCCACGCGCTCGGAGCCCTTGACGATGACGATGAACTGCACGAGGAAGATGATGAGGAAGATGATCACGCCGACGACCAGGTTGCCGCCGGTCACAAAGCTGCCGAAGGTGGCGACCAAACGCCCCGCGTCGCCGTGGTTGCCCAGGATCTTACGCGTGGTGGAGATGTTGATCGCGATGCGGAAGATCGTCGTGATCAGCAGCAGCGACGGGAAGGTGGAGAATTCCAGCACCTCCCTCGTGTTGAGGGCGATGAGCAATATGGTGGCGGCGACGGCGAGGTTCACCGTGATCAGCGCGTCGATCAGCGCGGTGGAGAGCGGGATGATGATCAGCAGCACCACCGAAATGACCAGCACCGCGATGGCCACATCTCCAAATTTCAATTTCCGCTCCATCGCATCCGACTGCATCCCACACACACCCTTTTATAATTGAGAATTGAGAATTGAGAATTGAGAATTTCTAATTCATAATTCAGAATTACTGTTTCAGACCACCCGCTGCACCGGGCGAGACTTCAATTCTCCATTCTCAATTGCCTTCAGCTGCTTGGTAGACGCGGGCGAGGATCTCGGCCACGGCCTGGAAGAGCGCGGCCGGGATCTGCCGGCCCACTTCCACCGTCTCGTAGAGCGCGCGGGCCACCGGTTTGTTCTCGACAATCTGTACGCCGGACAAGCGGGCCTTCTCGCGGATGCGCAGCGCCATCTTGTCGGCGCCCTTCGCGAGCACCACCGGCGCGGACGCCACCGCCTCGTCGTACTTGATCGCCACGGCGTAGTGGGTCGGGTTCGTGATGACGACGTCGGCCTCCGGCACGGCCCGCATCATGCGCATGGCGGCCATCTCCCGCTGTTTCTGCTTGATCTTGCCCTTGATCTGCGGGTCGCCCTCGATCATCTTGTACTCGTCTTTGACCTCCTGCTTCGTCATGCGGAGGTTCTTTTCGAAGTCGAACCACTGGAACATGTAGTCGGCCACGCCAATGCCCACCAGCGCGACGGCCGCCCGAAACCCCACGCCGAGACAGAGGGAGAAGATCTCCCGCCCACTCCGGTCGACGCCGTAGTCCGTCAGATTGGGAAAGATGAGAAACTGCCGCTTATACTCGCTGTAGACGACGAACCCCACCAGGGCGATCTTCAAAACGGCCTTGATCATCTCCACGAGGCTGCGCATGGAGAAGATGCGTTTCATCCCCTGCAGCGGGTTCAACTTGCTGAACTTCGGCCGCAGCGTCGCGCCCGTCAGCAAAAACCCGACCTGCACGAGGTTGATGACGACCCCCGCCGCCACGGCCACGAGCAGCAGCGGCATCGCCGCGCGCAGCAGGGTGAAGATGGCGTCGTCGAACACGAGGGAGACGTTCTGCGGCGTGAGTTTTTCGCCCAGCCGCGTGCCGAGGTAGTCCGTCAGCATCTCCGCCATGCTCTGGAAGATGCTCACGCCAAACAGGGAGAGGGCGGCGAACATGGCCACCATGGTGACGGCCGTGTTCACCTCCGTGCTCTTTAGCACTTGCCCCTTTTTGCGCGTCTCTTCCCGCTTTTTGGGGGTCGCCCGTTCTGTCTTTTCGCCCGAAGCTCCGGGAGGCGCCACGCGTCTTCACCACACTTCACACGGTCCGCCGCCTGTCAGCCGGCGGGCGTCATCGTAAAGAAGGCCTCTTCGAGGGTTCTAAACATCGCGTCAAACACCGGGCCCGTCGCCCGGACGAAGACCGGGACGATCAACGCCATCATCACAAGACCGATGATGGTCTTGAGCGGAAGGCCAATGACAAACACGTTCATCTGCGGCGCCGTGCGCACGATGATGCCCAGTGAGATCTCGGCCAGCAGCCCCGACGCGACGACCGGCATGGCCACCTGTACGGCGAGTACAAAGGCTTCCGCAAAGGCGCCGGCGACGACGGCCGGCAGCGCGGCGGTGAGACGCGCCTGCCCCACGGGGATATAGCTGAACGTGTTGTGCAGGATCCGGATGAGGTCCATGTGTCCGTCCGCCATCAGGAAGCAGAGCAGCAGGATGAGGTTCAGCAGGCTGCCCGCGATGGGGATCTGGATGTTCTGCTGCACGTCGTAGACCTGCACCATGCCAAAGCCGATCTGCATGTCGATGATCTGCCCGGCGGTGAAGACGAGGGAGAAGAACAAGGTGGTGATGAATCCCAGCGCGAGCCCCACCAGCACCTCCCCCAGGCAGGCAAACAAAAACGCGGCCAGAGAGGCGTGGGGGAAGACCTCCGGCGGCGGAAAGAATCCGATCAGGATCAGCGACAGCAGCGCGGAGAGGCAGACTTTCAGCGCGGACGGGACATTGGCGCGCCCCCAGATGGGCGAGAGCAAAAAAAGCCCCGAGATCCGCACCAGGATGAGGGCAAACTGCCCGACCCAAGGCAGCAGATGCCCGGTGATCGAAACCAAAACCCACCCACTCCTATCGCAATGCGGTCAAGATATAGCCGTACACACGCAGCGTGAATTCCTGGAGCTGTGTGAGCATCCAAGGCCCGAACAGGATGAGCGCGCCGAAGACCGAGAGGATTTTCGACACGAAGACCACGGTCTGTTCGTTGATCTGCGTCGTGGCCTGCAGCACCGAGATGACCAGCCCGACGACCAGGCCGATGCCAAGCAGGGGCAGCGAAACGGTGAGGATGGTCATCACCGCATCCTGCACCAGAGAGACGACGTCGTTTTGTCCCACCAAATCACCCGATCTGGCGGCCTTACAATTGTTTACAATTGTAAGGCCGCAATTGAGAATGGAGAATTGAGAATGGAGAATTGAGAATGGAGAATTGGTATTGCTGTTCGTTGAACAGCCCCAGGGGCTGTTCAATGATCCTTAGGGCTGGAATGTGCGCACTAGGCTGGAGATGGTGAGGTTCCAGCCGTCCACCAGGACGAACAGCATGATTTTAAAGGGCAGGGAGATCATGACGGGGGGAAGCATCATCATGCCCATCGACATGAGGGCCGACGCCACAATCATGTCGACGACGATGAAGGGCACGTAGATCATAAAGCCGATCTGAAAGGCCGTCTTGATCTCGCTGGTGACAAAGGCCGGGATCAACACGTGGGAGGGGATCTCCTCCCGCGTCTCCGGCATGTCTATCCGGGCCATGGACATGAACGTCCGCAGGTCCGTCTGGTTGCCCTGGAGCTCGATCTGTTCAAACATAAAGCCCCGCAGCGGCGTCATCGTGCGGTCCAACGCCTCGTCCAGCGAAATCTCCTCCGCCTGGTAGGGCGTCCACGCCTCGTCGACAATCTGCGTGTACACCGGGTACATGACAAAAAATGTCAAAAATAGCGCCAATCCCACCATGACCTGGTTCGGCGGCATCTGCTGCGTCCCCATCGCGTTGCGCGTGAAGGAGAGCACAATGACAATGCGCGTGAACGCCGTGACCATGATCAGGATGGACGGCACCAGCGTGAGCACGGTGAGCAGCAGCATGATCTCCACCGTCGTGGTCACGCCCTGGGTGTCCGTCTCGCCGTCCAGCAGACTGAAAGGAAAGAGGTCGGCCTCGTCCTCGATCAGCGCGTCGGCCGCACCGGCGCCGGGCGCCGCCTCCTCAGCCGCGTCCGGCGGCGCCGAGGCGGCCGACGCCGAATACGGCAAAAGCAGCAGACAGGGCAGCAGACACAGACAGGCAAGCGCCGCGCGGAGCAGACCTCCTCGTCTCATTCCGCCTGCCTCCTGTCCTCCCGCGCCGCCATGCGGGCCAGCCGGTCGGTTCGGCGGGCCATGCGGCTCAGGACAGACTCCAGCGGGTCCTCTCCAAGGCCGGCCGCCGGCTCAGGCGGGGCGGGCGGAGGCGTCCCAAACGGGGCGGGCGGGATCCAGCCGCCCAGCGGCGTCCGCTGCGCGGGCCGCTCCATCCGGCCAAACTGTTTCATCCGTTCGATGGCGGCGTTGTAGTCGACCGTGGGCGCGCCTGCGGGCGCGCCAGTGCTGGGTACTGATTGGGGGGGACTAAGTGGGACCTCGGGCGCGCCTGTGCTGTGTGCTGCGTGCTGCGTGCTGCGTGGGTCCTTGGGCGCGCCCGCGGTCGCGCCAGTGTTGAGTTCTGCGTGCTGAGTGCTGAGTGGATCCTTGGGCGCGCCTGCTGTGCTGCGGGCTGCGGGCTGCGGGCTGTAGGGGGCCTCGGGCGCTTGTGCGGGGACCGGGGCCGCCGCCGAGGCGGCGCGGCGCAGCCATGCGTCAAATCCGCCGGCCTCCGACGGGGGCGACGACGGGCGGGCGGGCGGCGTGCCCTTCGGCAGCACACCGCTATAGACGCCCAGGTTGTGCGCAAACCGGCGCCAGAAGCCCCCGATGTCCGGTGTCGCGGGCGCGGGGGACGCTGCTCCGGATGCGGGCGACGCGGGCACGGGGGACGCCTCGGGAACGGGCGGCAAAATGCCGCCCCTACGGAACGCGAACACAGGGGATGCAGACGCGGGGGGCGCGGGGGATGCAGTAGGAGGAGGGGTCGATGAGAGCGAGGAGGGAGTCCCAGATGGACATGCCGCTGAAGAGGAAGAGGAAGA
>JAITDM010000027.1 GCA_031282535.1 Oscillospiraceae bacterium | reverse complement strand
CCCGCTGCCCTCCGTGAACGTCCACCCCATGAAGTTGTATCCATATTTTGTCAGTCCGCCCGTGTTCCCCACGATCATCACTGTCGAATGCTTCGGGTACGTGCCGCCTGCGGGCGGCGCGCCGATCCCGGCTTCCGCGCTCCCGCGGTGGTATGTCACCGTCACGTCCGGCGCCGCCGTCCAGACCGCGTACACCTCTGTGGTCTCACTCAGTTTCCCGATCTTAGTAATGACATCGTTCACGCCCGCCGTCGCGCTCAGCGCCCATCCGGCAAAGTCGTACCCCAGCACCAGCAAGCCGCCCGCGTTGCCCGCCAGCTGTGCTTCCCCGTGTTTCAGGAACTTCGTGTACAGGTCGCCCTCCGGCACTTTGCCGCCCACCAGCACACCGTCGCCCGGCACGTTCTCTTTGTAGACCACGTACTGATAGAGCGGAGGACCTTCCGACCACGTCGGATACAGTGTGTAGTTCTCCGAAATGTCCGCGATCCGGCCGCTGCCGTCCGCTTTGAGGGCGATCGTGCCGCCCTGCGTCCGCGCCCAGCCCGCCACGTCTCTTCCGATCTGATAGAGCGGCTCGAAGTTCGGCGCGATGCCCGTGTTCGCGGACACCGTCACCGTCTCATGTTTCCGATAGGTCCCGCCCGCCGGTGGGTCGCCGCCGGTCGCGTCGCCGCGCCGGTAGTCCACCGTGTATGTGATCGGCTGCTGCGGATGGGCCGGATCCCCCGGATCCCCTGTCCCGGGGATGCCGTTCCAGATCGCGTACACCGTCGTGTCCTTTGTGATGTTCGCAATCTGTGTGATCGCCTGCGTCGTCGGGCTTACGCCTTCCCGCAGCGTCCACCCGCCGAAGTCGTACCCCAGCACCACCAGGTCCGCCGCCGGCGCCGCCAGGTCCGCCGTCGTATGGATCAGATGGCTCGTCGGGTCCGGCACCGCGCCGCTCTTCCGCTCCGCGCCACTCGGCAGGTTCAGATCGTACGTCACCGTCACCCACGTCACGTCCGCGCTGAACACCGGGTACATATCCACGTCCGCCTGAATGTCCCTCAGCACCCCGCTCACTTGATTGCCGGGCACGAATTCCGGCCCAGTCGCATTCGCAGTCGTCGCCCAGCCCGCAAACTCCTTGCCGGCCAGCGTCAGGTTCCCGGTGTTCCCCAGGATCGTCACATCCGCATGCTTTTTATATGGACTGTTGGCGTCCGTCGGCGCTGTGCCGCCCGTCGCCGCGCCCATTTTATATGTCACGGAGTAACCGCCGGACTTTGGATCCTTGCGCCACACCGCGTACAGATTCTCATCCTGTGTAATGTCCACAATTTGGGTGATCACGGCGCTCTCGCCGGCATTCGCGCTGCGCGCCCAGCCGACGAAATCGTACCCAAGCATCACCAGGTTCCCATCGTTCCCCGCCAGCTGTACCGTCACGTGTCTGTTGTACCGACCGTCGTCGGTGGGCGCTTCGCCGCTCTTGTACGCGCCGGGTTCCGGATCGTTCCGGTAATACTTCAACCCAAAATTGATAAAGTCTCCAAATACGGGATACAAGTGCAGCTGGCTGTTCTCATCGCCCACCACATCGTACAGGTCCGTGTTTGACAATGCGTTCACGACACTGCCGCCTTCGGTGAAGGACCAGCCCATGAACTCATAGCCATATTTTACCAGTCCGCCCAATCCTCTCGCGCCCACATTCCCCAGCACTGTCACCGTCGAATGTTTCGGGTACGGGGATTTCTCATCTTCGGGAGGTGCGCCGATGCCTGGTTCCGCGCTGCCACGGTGGTATATCACCGTCACAGGCGTCGCCGCCGTCCAGACCGCGTACACCGTGGTGTCCGCCGCAATCTTCAGAATCTTCTCCTCGGGCGCCGCCGCGGTCGGCGACTGCGCCCAACCGGCGAAGTCGTACCCTGTCACCACGAGCCCGCCCGTGTTCCCGGGCAGCGTCACGTCGGCGTATTTCTCAACTTCGGTAACACCCGGCACGGCGCCGTTCATCTTCCTGCCGTCTGCGGGCAGGTTCTCGTTGTACGTCACCTTTACGCGCCCCGTGCTCGTCCAGGTCGGGTACAGATCCAAGCCGGTCTGTATTCCCTGAATCTGAGAACCAACGGCGTACTGGAGCGCGCCTCCGGACGTGCCGGACCAGCCCTCAAACTCGTACCCCACACGGTACAGCGGCGGTGTCCCAATATTCCCAATAATGGTAACATTCTCGTTTATAAGATATGGGCTGCCGCTGTCCGTCGGCGGCGTACCGCCCGTCGCGTTGCCCGCGTGGTATGTCACCGTGACGGTGGTCGGCGGGTCGACGGGGTTGTTCTGCCAGATCGCGTACACGTCCGTATTCTCTTGGATGCCGTCGATCCTGGTGATGCAGTTGGCCGCCGTGGCATTCTGGCTCAGCGCCCAGCCCTTAAAGTTGTAGCCCAGCAGCTTCAGGCCGCTGCCGCTTGCCAGCGTGACGTTCGTGTTTCTGGGATATGTCGCCAACGCGGGCAGGGCGGCGCTGCCCGGCGCCACCTGCGCCGTCTGGCCCTGGTAGACCGGCAGGTTCCAGTGGTATGTCACCGTGAGGTTCTCGGGCGGCGTATAGGTAAAGATCAGCCGCATGTCGTTGCTAGCCGGCGCCGCCATCGAGTAGCGGCCGCCGCCCACGTCGGTGATCCGCCCGTTGGTCGCGGCGATCAGCTCCGCCATGGTGGCCGCGGTCACGTCCCAATCCTTGATCTGTATATTGCCGTCCTCGCCCACGCCCTCGGAACCGCGCAGCGTGACAGACGTCAGCGAGCAGCCGTCTTTGCTCTCCGGCGGACCGTCAAACTGATAGGGGTCCGGCATGGTCGGGTACATATCCCACACGCCCAGAGGGGTCTCGTATGGCTGCGGGATCCCCGTGTAGACGAGCTTCAGGCTGCTCTGCTGATACATGACCCGCGGCACGTCAAAAAACGCTTCTTTGTCTTGGTTGTCCGCGTTGTTGTACGCAAGGGAGGTGACGCCGTTGGTCTCGATGAGCTGGTTGATCGAAGCCGTAGGGTCTTTCAGCCCGACCCGGTATGTCAATGCCGCCGTACCTTGGACAGGTCCGCCCAGCTCCCACTTGAGGGTCGGCACATTGTTCACCAACTGCTGCCACACACGCCCCTGGGAGACCGTCAGATAATTTGTGACGTCCGTCTGGGTGCCTGTCGCCTGGGGCAGCGTGCCATTTCTCGTCGCCTGAAATGCGAGGCCGTCGCCCACCGGGTCGATCACGACGCCGTCTCTCACGGTTGAGATGATGCTGTCTGTGATGTCGTCAAAGATCTCTTCGATCTGGCGGTCCCTCGTCTCATAGTAGCCGGCGTTCTGAAGACCATCCAAGAAGGGTACGCCACTGTCCCTGACCCCGATCGTGATCAGTTTGCCGTCGTCATGGACGCCCGGATGATACTTATACGCATTCGCCGCTGCAATGGTGCGGGACTCATGCTCTGAGGGAGCCGGCACACCATCCGACAACAGGATCATATATTTCGTGGAGCCGGGGTTGTACACCGTGGGCGGATTCGCGGGCGTATAGAAGTCCGCGGTCTCCGTCGGGTGGTAGAGCTCATAGTGCGCGGCCACGACAGGCACGTCCATATGGGTACCGCCGATGTCTCCCTCCGTCCGATATATCTGCAACACCGCCAAGATCTTCGCCAGATTGTCCTCCTGAACGGCGCCGCCCACACGGATCTGGATCAGGCGCGACTCAAACCGCGTCTGAGCGGTAGTCGAAAAGAAGATCACACCCACCCGGATGGTCCCCTTGAGGTTCGCTCCGCCCGCCAGTGTGTTCATCATCTTCTCCGCGGCCGTGGTAATCTTATTTTTTTGGCTCTGCGTGACGGATGAAGACGCGTCGAGCAGCAGCATGATGTCCATGTCCGTCGCGCTCATCTCCATCTCGGAGTCGATCTTCAATGTGACGTCCCACGCGTGGGCAGAGAAGCGCTGGGCCGTCTTGCTGAGCCCGGCGTTCGACGCCACCCCGGCGCCCGACCGATAGTACACCACGGCTTCGTTGACACCCTCGCCCATGAGCAGGCCTATGTCCTGGCCGGGCACGCGGTAGTAATTGCCGACGCGCTCGGCGTAATAGGGCACCGTGGTCCCCACCAGGGCCCTGCCTGCCTGCACAGACGGATACTGCGAAGGGAAGGCCCCCTCCGCGGAGCTCTCCTCCCCCGTGTCGGGGTTCACAATTTTATATGTAATGGTATAGGGCTGGAAATCGAGGCAGCCCACCACCTCACGGCCCGCAAAAATGTTGTCGTCGATGGCTTGCGAACCGGAATACCCGCTGGTCAAGACGTTGTTAAGTTTGCCATTCGCGCCGTTCGCCTTGCCTTTCACCGTATAGGGCGCCTGGTTTCCATTTTCAAAACGCGCCGTCGGCGTGTCATAGCCCACGCTCAAGGTGGACACGGTGGCCGCGGGCGCCTCAGCCCATGTGGTGATGTTCTTCCCCGTAAAGAAGAAATTTACGGAGTCTGTAAAGCTGACGGCAGCCGCGCTCGCGCTCGTGTTGCCGTTGTAGATCAGCACCTTGCGCGGGTTGCTGATCGTGATGGCGCCGCGGGCATAGAGCGCCACTTTTGTGCTGTCGCCGTTGTTCTCGGCCGCCACCACAAACGTGGCTCCGTCCAGCACCGTGAGGGTCCCCGACACATTCACCAGGCCGGGACCATCCGCGATGGCCCCGGATGTGCGCACGTCGAGATCGGAAGAGCGTCGT
>JAITDM010000017.1 GCA_031282535.1 Oscillospiraceae bacterium | reverse complement strand
TCGGGCAGGCCCCGCAAAAACGCGTCCGTGAGCGTCACCGGCTGTATCGCCCCGGCCTCGGTCTCCGCCCGGTAATCCGCGCCGGAGACGAGCGCCGCGCCCGCGCGTTCGACGGCCGTCAGGCGGTTGCCGTAGTGGGTGACGAGCACCGTCACCCCGGCGTCCCCCGGCGCCGCCTTGTCATAGACGCCCTCCGCCGGGCTGAGCACCGCGTCGCTCACGGGCAGCGCGCCCACCGCAACCGTGACGCGCAGCTCGCTGCGCGCGGCAAACGCGCCCGTCTGCGCCCGGACGGACAGCGTGACCGTCCGGCCCGCCTCCGGGGGCGCCGGCGTGTAGATGAGCTCCGTCCCGTCGATCCGCGCCGTGCCCGCGCCGTCGGAGGCGGTCACCGCGTACACCGTGTCGCCGGTCACGCCGCGAAACGCGCCGGTCAGCTCGCACCGAAAGGGCGACGCCGGCGTCTTTTCGTCCAGCGAGGCCGGCGCCGCCGCGCCCGTCACGTCGGGCCCGGCCTCGGGCCGGGGCGCGTCGGAGAGACCGACCGTCAGCGTGTAGTCCGCGCGGCCGCCGCCCAGGCTGCCAGAAAACGTCCAGGTGACGCCGCCGTCCGCCGTCTCCGGCACGGAAAACACGGCCTGTGCGTTCACCGGTTCTATCTCGATCTGCTGCGCCGTGAGGCCGGCCAGGTCCGTCCCCGCGGGCAGGGCGACGTGAAAGGCCGTCTCCCCCGTCCGCTCGGCGGACACGCCGTCGACGCGCAGCCGCGCCACCGCCACATCGGACACATCGATCCACCGCGCGTAGTAAGTGACGTCGCCCACCGTGCCCGGCGGCACGGCGGTCAGCGGGGCGCCCGCGCCGTCCGGGTTGTCGTACCAGCCGACAAACAGGCTGCCGGCGCGCGTCGCCGACGCCGGCAGGCGGGCGTCGGCGCTGCGGGCGACGGTGTACGCCGCGCTGTAATCCACGCCCGCCGTCCCCTCGATGCGGCCGCCGTCCGTCTCGTACCGGATCGCCCGCGCCCGCTCCAGCGCGGCCAGCAGGCGCGCTCCGCCGACGACCCCCCAGCCGTAACTCTCGTCGTAGCCGGGGGCGCCCTTGTCCTCGGCGCTCTCTTTGAGAAGCGCCAAAAAGTCCTCGCCGTCGAGGCCCGGGTCCGCCTGGCGCGCCATCGCCGCCAGCGCCGTGACCACGGGCGCCGCGTACGACGTGCCGCTGCCCGAGATGTAGTGATCCGGCGCCTCGTGCCCGAGGCCGATCATTTTGAAGCCGGGGGCCGTGACGTCCACCGTGTGGTTCCGCGTGGACTGCCCCGCCACATAGCCCTGGGTGTCCACCATGCCGACGCCGATCACGCCGTCGCTGCCGGCCGGGTATTGGACCTCGCCGCCAGCGCCGTCGTTGCCGGCGGCCGCGACCAAAATGATCCCCTTGCGCCGCGCCTTCTCCAGCGGCGCGCGCATGAGGGCTGCCACACTCGCGCCCGCCCCGCCGAAACTCATGTTGATCACGTCCGCGTCCTGCTCCACCGCGTAGCCGATCGCCGCCAGGACCTCGCTCGTCTGTACGTCTTCCTCCGGAAAACACCGCGCGATGAGCAGGCGCGCCCCGCCGGCGAGTCCGTCCACCCCGACGCCGTTGCCGCGGACCGCCGAGATGACGCCGCTCACAAAGGTGCCGTGGCCCGTCTCGTCGGCGTCGTAGTTCTTCGCGGGCGACGCGCCCGTCCACCCGATGAAGTTGGCGCCGTCAAAGCGGCCGGCGTCCAGGTCCTCGTGTCCGGCGTACACGCCCGAGTCCACCACCGCCACCGTGACGCCCGTCCCGTCGTAGCCCGCGTTCCACAGGGCGTCCACGCCGACCGCCTGCCGGTACTGCCCCGCGCCGGTCTCGATCCCCTCCAGCAGCCGGAGCGGTTCGTCCTTCGCGAAGATCTCGACGAGACCCGCGCGCACCAGGGCGATCACCTGCGCCCAGGTGTCCGCCACATACAAATCGTCCGTATACGGGATCGGCGACGGCGCGCCGTCCGGCCCGTCAAACAGGTCCTCCGGCCAAACCGCGCCCGCCCGGAGCTTGAGGACATACCGCTCAGCGCGCTCCGCGGGCGCCTCTGCGGGCACCTCTGCGGCACTCTCTCCGGGCGCCGCCGGGATGATTTCGGGCCCCCCCGCCGCCGCGCCCGACGCGGCCGGCCAGAGGCCTAGGGTCAGGACCAGCGCCAGAAGCGCGGCCGTCAGGGTTCGTATCTGTCTCATGCTGCCTCCCGACGCCCCGCCTCCCCGGCACGGCCGGAGGAACAGGGCCTTTTTACTTGCAGGCGCCGCGTTGCGCGCGGCGCAGTACTGCGTGTTGCGTGGGCGCGCCTGCGACGCCCCCCTATCCTATGACGTCCCCCCGCATCGCGTGCCGGGAGGGCGTCCGATGCCCGATCCGATGCCCGAACCATATATCCGGTATATCGATTGTTTCGCCGGGCGGTATAAATGCGGCGGCGCCCGACGAGGCGGCCTTTAAAATGAGTTCTCTGTTTTGAGAAACTGTTTTCTTTTTTGAGAAATCGTGCCGTCCATGCGCCGGCGGCGGGGATTTTTCTTCTCCCTGCTTTTTGTATATTTTGCCATGATATACTATATATTGTTTTTTAATACCAGATCTTGTGTTGGCTGTCTATATCTTGTGTGTGTCGATCTGCATCTTGTATGTCCTAGATTTTCGCCGTTGTTTTGCCAAAAAGGCCGCGCCCCAGGAGAGGTGCGGCCTTTGACATCTCTGTCAGCATTGTTCCTGACTATTCCGCGCGCTTTTCAGGATGAACTCGCGCGCACTTGCGTGCAAGTATCTCATTGACAGACACGAATTTCCATCCCTGCTTTTCCAGTTCCGGCCGCTCTTCGTCCATGTGCTTGTGCAGACCGTCATCTATATACTTCACGGTTCTATCCCTCCGTTTCGCCAATTTCCATTAAGGCTTCAGGCGTGAGCAGGAGCGGCGTAAACAAACTGTGCTTCTCGTTGTACGCGCGAATTCTTACAAAGGTGTGGATTATTCCCAAATGCGCGCAGTTCCCACTGAGCAGATGGTCCATCTCGGTGGCGACGCAAGCCGTCCGGCGATGATTGTGTCGCGGCTGGGGCGAGCTGTCGCAAGGCTTGGGATGGTTGTTTCGATGTAAACGCTTCTCATATCTTATTTCACCGTCTTTGTCTCCCGCTGTCACGCCGGGGTGGGGTCGGCTTCTTCGAAGAAGGCGCGGAAGGTGTCGCCGTCCATGGTCTCGTGCTCCAATAGATAGTTGGCGATCTTGTGGAGCATCGGCAGGTTCGTTTTCAGAATCTCCTCGCACTTCTCGTACGCGTCGGCGATGAACGACTTGATCTCCTCGTCGATCTGGGCCGCCACCTGCTCGGAATAGTTGCGGGTGTGCGCAAAGTCGCGGCCGAGGAAGACCTCCTCGTGCTCGGAGGCAAAGCTGATCGGCCCGATCTTGTCGCTCATGCCGTACTTGACCACCATGCTGCGCGCCAGCTTCGTCGCGCGCTCGATGTCGTTCGAGGCGCCTGTCGAGATGTCGTCCAGCACGAGATGCTCGGCCGCCCGGCCGCCCATGAAGACAATGATGTCCTCGCTCATCTCGCTCTTCGAGGCGTAGGATCTGTCCTCCTGCGGCAGGGAGATCGTCATGCCGCCCGCCCGGCCCCGGGGGATGATCGTGATGTGGTGGATCGGATCCTGCGTCTTCAGGTTGCGGCTCACCACCGCGTGCCCGGCCTCGTGGTACGCGGTCAGCCGGCGCTCCTTCTCCGAGATGACCTTGGACTTCTTCTCCGGGCCCGCGATCACTTTGATCATCGCGTCCTGCAGCTCGCCGTTTCCTATGACCTTCTTCGAACGGCGGGCCGCCAGCAGCGCCGCCTCGTTCAGCAGATTTTCGAGATCGGCGCCCGTGAACCCGGGCGTCGTCTTGGCCAGGTTTTCGAGGCTCACGTCCCGGTCGAGCGGTTTGCCGCGCGCGTGGACCTTCAAGATGGCCTCGCGGCCCCTGATGTCCGGCATCCCCACAAACACCTGGCGGTCGAAGCGCCCGGGGCGCAGCAGCGCCGGGTCCAGGATGTCCGGGCGGTTCGTGGCGGCGATCACAATGACGCCCTCGTTGTTGCCGAACCCGTCCATCTCGACGAGGAGCTGGTTCAGCGTCTGTTCGCGCTCGTCGTGCCCGCCGCCCATGCCGGCGCCGCGGTGCCGGCCCACCGCGTCGATCTCGTCGATGAACACGATGGACGGGGACGTCTTCTTCGCCTGCTCAAACAGGTCGCGCACGCGCGACGCGCCCACGCCGACATAGAGCTCCACAAAGTCGGAGCCGGAGATGGAGAGGAACGGCACCCCGGCCTCACCCGCCACCGCGCGGGCGATCAGCGTCTTGCCGGTGCCCGGCGGGCCCACCAGCAGCACCCCCTTGGGGATGCGCGCGCCGATGTCGATGAAGCGCTTGGGGTGGCTCAAAAACTCGACGATCTCTTTGAGCTCCTCCTTCTCCTCGTCGGCGCCGGCCACGTCGGCAAACGTGATCTTTTTCTTCTCGTCGCTGCCGAGCCGCGTGCGCGCGCGCCCAAAGCGCATGGCCTTGTTGTCGCCGCCGGCCCCCCGGTTGAACATGAAATACCACAGCACAAAAAAGACCCCGATGACAAGCACATAGGGCAGGATCATCAGCCACCAGGGCGGCACAAAGCCCTTGTCGAGATTGTAGTCCTTAAAAATACCCTTCTCATCCTGCTCCTGGATGAGGTCCCACAGGTCCTCCCGGAAATACTCCACGCTGTAGAGGTCGCACACCACCTCGCCGGGAATTCCATTGTCTTCCAGCAGCAGATGGAGGGTGTCACCCTCGATGGAAAATTCCCTGACCTTTTCCTGCCGGAAATACTGGATGATGCTCCGGTAGCTGATCTTCGCGGGCTGCGTCAGCTCCATGATCAGCCAGATGCTGCCCAGCACCAGCAGGATAACGACCACATAGAATCCGAGATCCTTCACGCCTTCTTTTTTCAACAGGACACTTCCTCACTCAGCGGCGGCGCGCCCGGACGCGCCCGCCCTATCCGCTCTTGCACTCACAGATACACGGACCGCTTCAGCACCCCGACATAGGGGAGGTTGCGAAAGCGGCTCGCGTAATCGAGACCGTACCCCACGACAAACTCGTCCGGGACACAAAATCCGGTGTACCGCGCCTCGACCGGGACTTTCCGGCGGTCCGGCTTATCCAGCAGCGTACAGATGGAGACCGAGGCCGGTTTTCTGGCATTCATTAGACTTATAATATAACTTAACGTGAGGCCGCTGTCAAGAATGTCCTCCACAATCACCACGTCGCGGCCCCCGATGTCGCTGTCCACGTCTTTGACGATGCGGACGGCGCCCGCCGTGACGGCCTTCCGCCCGTAGGAGGACACCGCCAAAAAATCGATGTCGCAGGGCAGCGTCACATGCCGCACGAGGTCGCCCAAAAAGATGAAGGCGCCCTTCAGCACGCCGATGAACAGCGGCCGGCGGCCGGCAAAGTCCACGGAGATCTCCTCCGCCAGCGCCTGTACCCGCGCCGCCAGCGTCTCCTCGCTCAGCAAAATTTTTTCGATATCCGGATGCATGGGCGCCTCCTTTTGCGCGTCTGCGCGCAATTTTCCATAGATTCCCTATAGGATATCGTAATTTCCGCCGCCGCTCCGCACCCGTCCTCCCCGGGAAATCCACCCGCATCGGGCGGAGACCCTCAACCCTCGGCACACAACCACGAACGCCAGCGGTCCGCCAGCGCGCTGCCCGGCAGGGGGTGTACGGTGACGAGCAGGGCCGGGGCGTCCGGTGCGGCGGCGTGGGCCCTGTCCACGCCGAAGAAGGGCGCGGCCACCGCGCCGCCGCCGGCGCCGGCCAGCACCGGGAGCGCCTCGCGCAGCGGGCGGGGAAACCGCCGGTCGATCATCAGCCGTTTCAGCGTCCGGCCGCCGGGCCGGCCGGGCAGGGAGAGCGCGTCCCCCTCGCGGCGCGGCCGCAGGACCGGCGCGAGGGCCAGCGTCTCGGTGCGGAGCCGCAGCGCGCCGGGCGGCGCCGGCGTGTGCGGCGGTACGGCCCGGCAGACAAAGAGCAGCCCGGCTTCGGGCACGGGCGTCCCGCCCTCCGGCCGCAGGGTGTACGCGAAGGCGCCCGGCGCGGGCGGCGGCGGGCCGAGCACCAGCGCGCCGTATTCCCGGCGCGCGGTCAGGCCGTCCGGCAGGTGGTGGACGGCGGAGGGGGACGCCCCGGCGCACAGCGCCAGAACGGCCTCCCCCTCGATGCGCAACACCTGGCGAGCCA
>JAITDM010000008.1 GCA_031282535.1 Oscillospiraceae bacterium | reverse complement strand
CCACGTCCTTCCACGCGTTTTCAGACCACGCGCTGACGGCGGTGGCCAGGTCGCAGCGCCCCGCGAGATACTCAATCAGCGCCTGCGCCGCGCGCTCGCCGGCGAACCACTTCAGCGCGTCGGCGCTGGCCGTGCTCAGGTAGATGACACTGACCGTTCCGTCTGCATTCCTCCCCAGCGTGATATGCGGCCTGCGCCGGTCCTCCTCGGAAAGATCGTCGTCCTCCTCGGGCCGCATCAGCCGGTTCCACGCCATGAGCCCCATATAAAGCGCCGCCACCTTCGTTCCCCACCACGCCACGCGCATCGCCGCCGTCAGCGCCGCGTGCCTCGCGACCCCCTTGCGCCCGTGCGACGAGGCGGCGTTGCGGATCGCGTTGGCGTGGTAGCGCAAGTTCACCTCCTGCCAGCTCGGGAAGGCCATTAAATATCTCCCCGCAAACTGGGTGAACCGCGACAGATCCTTGTAGTTGCCGAACGTCGCCTTGGAAATTTCCGCCGCCTGCCGCGCGGCCCTGTCGCCGGCGCCGGGCGCGCTGTCCTCCATCGCCTCCACGGCCTCGACGAACGCCCCGGCGTAGTCCGGCCGCGCCCCGTTCCTGATGCGGTCCAGATTGTGCAGGAAATTCGCGTGGCGCGTCATCCCCTCGCGAAACGCGCTCTGCTGCACGCTGTTCACCCGCCCCAGCGCGTCGAGCTTCCCGAACGACAGCAGCCGCGCCAGGTTCGTCACCGGCGCGCTCCCCACGGCCTTGATCTCCTCCCAGATCCGCCGCGCCGTCGTCTCAAACTCCCGCATCTCCGCCTGCGCGGGGATCATGTCCATGTCCTGCGCGGTGATCGAGTCGAGCACGCCATGCCGCACGGCCAGCCGCAGCTCCGGCGTCATCTCCCCCGTCTTGAAATACCGCGCCACCTCGCGCGCCGCCCGCCACAGAAAACGGACGGTGCCCGGCGTGTCGCGCAAAATCTTCTCCGCGTCCGCCACGATGTTGTTAATTTCATAGCGCAAGTGGTTGACAACCACAAACAGCTTCCAGAATTTTGAAAACGACACCGGCGCCCGCAGCGCACGCCGCCACCCCTTGCCGGCCGCCCGGTCCGCCTCCTCGCGCCGCTCGATGCCCCGCAGCGCCTCGGCCACCCGCGCCGGCACCACCCACTTCTCCCGCGCCCCCTGCACCACCATCTCGCGGATGTCGCCCGGCGTGAGCCTCACCCCCTTTATGCCCAGCGCCTCGAGCTGCTGGTGAAACTCCTCGCCGGTCAGCTCCACGCCGAGAATGTCGCCCAGCCGCCCCCGGTCGACGAACAGCTGCGGAAACGCCTCCCCGCTGTCCGCCCCGTAGATCGTGTAGCCCAGCGGCTCGTAGTCGCTGTGAAACACCTCCTGCCACGACACCGCGCGCCCCTCCGCCAGCGAACGCTGCCGCGCCACCTCCGCGAGCTCGTCCATGATGTCGTAGTCCCGGAAAAAGTCCCGCACCGTGTCCGACCGCCAGTTGTGCGCCCCCACCTGCACCAGATGGTAATACATCGCCCGCACGTAGTCGCCCTCGATGTCCTTTGCGCTCCCCACCGGGTCCACCAGATACCCCCGGAAATCCGCCTCCGTGCCCGGCCGCACCCGCTCCAGCCCCATCCACGGCCGCTCCACCGGCCTCCCGTTCTCCGTGGTCTCCAAAATAAAATGCGGAAAATAATACGGGTTGCGCAGCGCGTCCGCCTCCGCCAGCCCCCGCTCCGCCAGCCCCGCGGCGGTCTCCTTCACCAGCGCCATGTGCTTTTTCACCGCCTCCAAAACGACGTTGCCCCCGTCCGCCGCCGTCAGCCTCCCGATCAACGCGGAGAGCCGCTCCAGCTCCTCCTCGATCTCCGGCCCCGTCAAATTGTGCGGCAGCGTGACCGGCGCCCCCTCCGGCGTCTTCAGGTTCTCCGCGCGCCACTTCAAATCCATCATCAAGACAAAACGCTGAAACAGCACGTAAGGGCTGGCCTCCAGCCGGCGCGTCAGCGCGCTGATCTGCCGGTGCAGCTCCGGCGGCAGCGGCGCGCCCCGCCCGTGCCCGCGCCGGTGCTCGCGCGCCTTCGCCATGAGCAGCCTGAGCCGCCGGTAGGCGTCGGCGGAAAACTCCCCCCCCGCCCGCTCCAGCAACGGCCCCACGATCCCCCGCACCTGCCGCATCGCCGTCTTCTGCACCATGTCGTTGCCCGCCGCGAAATTCTTCAGCCCCTCCTTCACCCGATTATAAAACCCAGCGCCCGCCCTTTCCAGCCGCGCCCGCTCGCGCCTCATGTCCTCCAGCAGCCCGGTGGTGGACTTCGCCACGCGCACCAGCCCCTTCCGCTTGCGCAGCTTCTCCACGCGCTGCTCCATGCGCTTGATCAGCCCGTCGAGCTGCGCCTTGCGCGCCGCGATGAACTCATCCTTTTTGTGCCACGGCGCGAACGGAAACGACGGCAGCTCCGGCACCGGCCCCTTGATGCCCCGCAGCCACCGCGCCGCGGCCCTCCACTTCCCGGAAAGCCACGGCACGTAATGCTGGTTCATCGTCACCGCGTCCGCCTTCTCCCGCGACGCCCCCGGCGCCGGCGCCGGCGCGGCCTCCCCGGCCCCGTCGTCCGGCGGCGGCGCCTCCCCCGTGTTGCCCAGGTCGGCGG
>JAITDM010000006.1 GCA_031282535.1 Oscillospiraceae bacterium | reverse complement strand
ATTCAGCATCAAATTACCCTTGTATGTATATTTCAATCCGAGAATTTAAGGTAGATTTGTCGACTGTACAAACTGCCATATGATCATGAGCCAATGTACTGTTTTTAAAAAAGTCTCTACATCCTTTGTTGTTTGCGTCATTCTACTCATTACCTTTGTATAAATAGACTGATCCTCGCCCTTACTCTTGGCCCTTTTTATGGTTAAAAGTTCGGCAATAATTGAAATGATTTCATCTTGCTGTTCGTTGCTCTTATTACTTAGGTCAACGAGCGTGTGAAGACTTGTCGTATTTTCTTCAATAGCGTGAAGACTCCGGATTGTTTCCTGTCGATACGCCTCCTCGTTGGCTTCTTTTTGTTTGCGGCTCTCTTGAGCCGCCTTCAGTATCCTTATGATTTCTCTGGCTTGTTGATCGACGAGCCAGAAATAAGGTTGCGACATGGGTAGCGCGGAAAAATCAATCTTTAACAGATTAGTATCAATGGTTTTAAAAGTATTATTCATCCATGTGTTCCTCCAATTCCTCCTTTGTCTCCAAGGCTTTGATGGGTGGTAATAATTCTATAGGCTTCTCGGCAATTTTTTCGGCAGATAGTATTATGGTCTTGTGCGTCTGTTCCGAACTCATCTTGTTTCCTCCAATTTGGCTTCAGATCTCATTTTCGTGGTTATCAGTCCGATGACTGAGGCTAGGATCATCCCGCTTATGTGGGGACTATCGGCTTCATCAAATTGTTTTATTGGATTGTCAAGGATCACCCCCCCGCTTACGCGGGGTATATGGCTCAGGTGCGTTGTCCATTGCGTCTGCGTGCGGATCACCCCCGCTTGCGCGGGGAATATTGAGAAATACATATGGATCATCGGATCACCCCCACTTACGTGGGGAGCAATTCGCGACTATAAATATGTATCATATTATAGCACACACAGATATCTCTGTCAAGCCCTCACTATTTTGGAAAATATTGGTATATTTGTTTTCTGCCAATCACTTTCACTCCCACCACAACCCATCTGCCTCACTGTACACAACACAACGGCCGCCAAGCGTCGTCTTGTTGTTTTCGTCGAAAACAAGAAACAGTTCGCCCGACAGCCACACGGACTGCTGCCACTGCGCAAACCGACTGCAGCATATGGCTTCGAGCTCCTCTATGCAAGCGCTCGTTGACAGACTGACGGGCAGCCGTATGCTCTGCCGCGCGAGGTGACGCGCTGTCTTCTCGTCCATATCGTGTTTTGGAAGCACCCTGCCGTCAATTGTCGTAAATTTTCCACCGCGCTCAAAAACAGCGATAACCTCAATCGTCGGATCCGTGTCGCGCACAGCGCATTCTCCACGCTTGCCCGACGGGTCATCCGAGACATCGGTGCTCAGCCAATTGACAATCGTCGCAGCATCCCTGTTCGACGGATTTGCGATCTTGAAATCTCCAGCCTTTTTTCTTTGCGTTACATTCTTCGCGTCCCAAATCGCATATAGCGACTCGTCTCCGCCGCCGTCATAAGCCGCTTCTACAAGTTCCGGAATGTCGCGCGGGAGCGCGACGCTGTCCGGCAGAAGCTCGCGCGTGCGGGAGAGCAAATACTCCCCGTAAACCTTGACAGACCCCTCGTCAAAACCCCCATCCGGTTCAATCCCCGTCACATAGCACACCGGTTGTAACACCGCCGCGGGGCGCACGCGTCCCACATGGCGATGCAGCCGCCCGATTCTCTGCAACAGCAGGTCCATCGGGCAGACGTCCGTTATGAGTACGTCGAAATCAATATCCAGTGACTGCTCCAGCACCTGCGTTCCGACGACGATCAACCTTCGCGGACGATCCTGGTCGTCGGCGGGCTTGCCGAGTTTTTTGAGAAGCACCGCTTCACGCTTGACGCGTTCCGCCGCTATCAGCCGCGAGTGTATGAGCAGCACGTCATCGTCCCCGAATTTCTCCCGCAGACGCTTTGCGAGACTTTGTGCCCTCTTTACAGTGTTCACAATCACCCCAGCCGCTCCGCCGTCCGACAACAGCGCCTCAAGCTTGTCCGGTATGTCGTCAAAGTCGAGCCTGTTGACCGTGACGACTGTATCCACGTCCTCCGATTCAATCTCGCGCTGCCAAACATCGTCGCCGTCGGTGTATGTAATCAGCGGATACGCGCGGTTGTTCGCGATGTCTGCACTGAGTTTCGGCACCCCGTCGCCGCGATACGCCGAAATCACCGATGCGCGTTTCGCACCTGTGAGCGTCGCGGAGAGCACGATCACAGGTACACCGTAAGCGCCGAGCCAGCGGAGCGCCGTTTCGAGGTATCGACTCATATACGCGTCATAGGCATGACATTCGTCGATGATCACAACCTTTCCGGCAAGCCCGAGATGCCGCAGCATCAGATGTTTCATCTTCAGCGCGGCAAGCAGAACCTGATCGATCGTCCCGACGGCAAAATCCGCCAACATCGCGCGTTTCCGACCGGAAAACCATGCGTGAACGCCCACTTGCTCCCTCCCTTCGCTGACATCCAAATCGTTACCGATATCCGAATCATCACCGAATTTTGGAAGTTTTTGGAACTTTTCGTTGAGCTGCGCCTTGCCATGCACAAGTTCCACGCTGTGCGCCATACCGTCGTCAAAGCTGTTGATCCAACGCAAAAACCGCGAGAAAATACCGTCTGATGTCGCCTGTGTCGGCAGTGCAAAGAATGCACCGCCGCGCTCGGCTTTATGCGCGAAAATCTCTGTCACTGCCAAGGCGGCTTCCGTCTTACCGTTGCCCATAGGCGCTTCGATAACCATAATTCCAGGCGTTTGAATATCCATTGCGATCTCAAGCGCCGCCCTTTGCATCGCGTTTGTCCTGTCAAATCCGAATCGCTCCGCATATAAGTCTGGATGCGCAAACGGGCTGTCGGGAAGCCAGGGGTGTGTCAACCCAAGTACATCGAACGCGTTTTTCGCGCGGTCCTCAGAATCAAGCTCAACTTCCACCCCAATCGGGACAAGCGGAAAATAGCATTCGTTCGAGGCGATCCAATCCGCCATGATGACAAGTCCGGTAAGCAAAACTTGCGCGGCAGGCTTCGGTTTCGGCAGATCCTCGACGGAACTCACGCCCGCGAGCGTCAGCGCCCGTGTAACAATCTCCTGCTGCGCGGCCTCCCAGCACCGATGTCCGCGCCCATAGCTGCTTCTACACGAATCATAGTTGCAATAACCCGTGTCCGGCGGTTTGCCGTGGTGGGCACCTACGATGACCGCGACGTGCTTGTTAAACCCCAACTCTTCTAACAGCACTTGAGACATAAGCGCATGAGGTGGTTTGGGGGGTTCGATATCCGGAAACACATACCCGGCAAAACACAGCTTCTCATGTATCCGCTCGTCCAAGTCTCGATTGTTCGAATATGTCCCCTTCTGCTGAAACGCCGGCGTCGCTTTGCCGAGATCATGCACCGCCGCAACAAAAACAAACAGCGCGCGCGCCGCAGACTCACTGCACCGGCAGGATGCTGCGATGCGTTTTTTGACCCCGTCCGCAATATGCCTGTCCCACAGCAGTTTCGCCGTTTCTGCGGTGTCCGACAAATGCGTCGGGAGCGGCAGCCACAGCATACCGCCGTCGCGCGACTTCTTCGCCCAGAGCACCCCGAGCGGAGCACCGCCCTGCGTCACTTCACACACAGCACTGCCTCCCTTTTATGTCGTCCCGCTGCAATCCCGCGTCGTCCCGCCGTACTACCTACCCCACAGCCACACAGTGCTTGCCGCGGAACGCGAGGCCGATGGCGGTGACGGGTTTGCCGGTGTCGGCGCCGTACCGCGCCTCGACCACCTGCCGCCGCGCCCGCGCCGCCACGGCGTCCATGTCCTCGTCGTCCGTCAGAAAACAGCGCAGCATGTCCATATTCAGGCTCTTGCCCAGCCGCCTCTGCCGCGCGATGAGCTGCACGGACGGCGCCTCGTTCAAAAAGTCCTCGATAAACCGGCTCTTGTCCACATACAAACACCCGCCCGTGATGATCCGTTCGAACGACGACGTGCCCAAATCCACTTTTTTCACATGACCGACAACCACAGCCGTCACCCCTCACTTCCGCTTGTGACACTCGCTTGATTGGCAAGACCCACGCCGCCCCGCTCCAGCAGGCACACGCTCTCCACATGCGCCGTGCGGGGGAACATGTCCACAGCGGCGCAGCGGACGGGGGCGTAGCCGAGCGACGCAAAACGGGCGAGGTCGCGGGCCAGCGTCGCGGGGTCGCAGGAGAGATAGACGACGCGGGCCGGCGCCATCTGTACGATGGTCTCGATCAGCGCGGCCGCCAGCCCCTTCCGGGGCGGGTCCACCGTGACGACGTCCGGCCGTGCGCCATCGGCGCGCAGGCGCGCGGCCGCCTCGGCGGCGTCGCCCTGCAGAAACTTGACCTGCGGCAGGCCGTTGTGCGCGGCGTTTTCGCGGGCCCGGCGCACAGCCTCCGCAGAGAGCTCCACCCCGTACCCGCGCACGCCCCCGCGCGCCAAGTGCAGCGTGAGCGTGCCTGCGCCGCAGTAGAGGTCGAGCAGGGTGTCCCCCGCCGCCAGCGCCGCGTACTCGGCGGTCAGGGTATACAACCGCTCGGCCTGCTGACGGTTGACCTGGTAAAAACTCGCGGCCGACAGACGAAACCGCAGCCCGCAGAGGGTGTCTTCCATCGTCTCCCGGCCCCACAGCAGAGACGTCTTCCCCGACAGCACGACGTTGTCCCGCCGGGCATTCGCCTGCAACACCAGCCCGACAAGGGAGGGACAGGCGGCGCGCAGCCGCCTGACAAGCGCCTGCCGGCAGGGAATCGCCGCTCCGGACGCCACCAGACAGGCCAGCGTCTCGTCCACGCCCGTGCGGACGAAGAGATGCCGGATCAGACCCGTGCCGGACGCCTCGTCGTAGGGCGTCACGTCACAGCCCTCCATCCAGCTCCGCAGGGCCGCGGCCAGCGCGTTGGCCTCCTCACTCTGGAGCGCGCAGTGCGCCACGGGCACCAGATCGTGGCTGCGCGCGCGAAAAAAACCCGTGGACGGACGGCCGTCCACCGCGCGGACGGGAAAAAGCGCCTTGTTCCGATACCCTTCCAAGGCGGGCGCCGGCCAGATCGTCTCCACGGGCAGGTCCAGTTTGCCGATGCGGACCAGCGCGTCCTCGACGCGCGTCTTCTTCAGCGCGAGCTCCTCCTCGTAGTCGATGTGCTGAAAGTGACAGCCGCCGCAGGGCCGGTAGACGGGACACACCGGCACACAACGGGCGGGCGACGCCACCAGCAGCGTCTCGATCGCGGCGTACACCGGGCCGTCCGGGCCGGCCTTGAGGATCCGCAGCAAACACTCGTCGCCCCGCGCGCCGCCGTGTACAAACACCGCGCGGCCGTCCAGGCGCGCCACGCCGAATCCCTCGCTGGTGTACCCTTCGATCACCGCGCGGCAGCGCATGTTTTTCTTTAAAATGCCTTCCATATATCCGTCAACTGCCCGTATGGAATTTCAAAACGGGGGATGCCACCGGCAAAAGGCGCCAGGGTGTACGTCCCGTAGTACAGCGTCAGTCCGTCCTCCGTCAGGGCGAACGTCTCCTCGGGAAAATTTTCTTCGACGATGTCGCGGTAGTTTGCATAGTAATCGTCCAGATTTTGTTCGATGAACGCACAGACAGCCTCCACCAGGCGGGGCCGGTACACTTCCCGCCCGACGGAAAACAGATCGTCCAACGACAGCGTCCGTCCGTCCGTCAGCCGAAAGGTCTCCGTCTCGACCAAAATATCCCCGTGCGCCCCCCCCGAAAACACGGAGATGTCACGCACCACGCTCAGCAGCCCGTTTTGGTTGTAAGAGACCATGAAATTCTGCTCCAACGTATAGGGGATAAAGTCGAAATCCCCGCTCCGGCTGGCCTCGTAGTGGGCCTGCGCACTGCGCTGGAGCGCCTCCCCCTCCTGCCGGAAGGCGCGGCTTTTGCCGTCGTAATAGGCGAGGATCGCCACCGGCGCGTCGTCGGGCAGCGCCGGCAGGGTGCAGCGGATGTCGGCCACCACCTGGCCGTCTCCCGCCTGCGCCTTCTCCTCCCAGTACGATTCCGTCACCACCGGCTGGCCGGGATCCGGCGTGTCCAGCACGGACGGACCGGCGGACACCTCCGGGGAGACGGCGCCGCCATCCGGTGTGACGCCCTCCGACGGCGTCGGCGCATCCGCATCGGGCGACACAATGCCCGGCGGCGGCTGCGGCGGCGACGGCGTCGGCGGCGAGCCGCAGGCGGCCAGCGGCAGACACAGTGCAGCCGCCAGCGCGACAGCCGCGATCGCCCGGCGCCGCACCCAACAGGAGTTATTAGACATGAAAGACATCCACCTTTCCAAGACAAAAATCACGCCCATCCATTTCAAATGTCAGAAGCGGCGCCCCCGGCGCGGCCGTAATTTTACCAATTTTTTACTTTTTATCATGGCAGCGGGTGCCAGACCGGCCGCCGGTTTTCGTAGACGGCCATGCGCGCAAACCCGGCCTCGCGCAACAGGGCGCAGCCCTCCCGGATGTGCGCGCCGATCTCCTGTGCCCGGTGCGCGTCCGAGCCGACGGTGACGATCTCCCCGCCGCACGCCCGGTAGAGTTTGAGCAGCGGGAGATCGGGCATGGGAAATCCGCCGGGCCGGCGCAGGTTGGACACGTTGAGCTCCAGGCCGTGCCCGCCCTCGACAAGCGCGCGGAACAGGGCGCGCAGCGCGTCGTGAAACGGGGCAAAATCCACGGCGGCGCCGTCGCGCCCGACCATGTAACGCAGCGGATATGTGAGATGCCCCAGTACGTCGAACCGCCCCCAACGGATCATCGCGCGCACCTCTTCGAGGTATTCGGCGATCAGCGTCAGGCACCCGGCCCGGTCCATACGGGGCATGTCGTAGAAATCCGGCTTGTCGTGAATGCAGTGGCAGGAGCCGAGCACGAAGTCAAACGGGCCGGCGGCCAGCAGCGTCTCGGTCCGGGCGCCGAGCGTGTGCCCCTCCCCCAGTTCCACGCCCCACAGGAGCGTCAGGCGGCCGGAGGCGGCCTCGCGGGCCGCCTCGAAGGCGGCGCGGTGCCGCTCCGGGTCGAAGCTGCTCCAGGTGTCAAAGTGGTCCGTGACGCACAGGGCCGAAAGCCCGGCGCGCACCGCCCCCTCCGCCATCGCATCCATCGCGTCATGTCCGTCGGGGGAGAAGTCGCTGTGTGTGTGGACATCGGCCCAATAACTCATAACCTTTCCCATCCGGCCGAACCTCCGGCACGGCCTCTCAATAAATGCAATCTAAAACGGCCAGGAGGGCAGCCATCTCACAAAACCTTTGGCGTACCAGTGCGGCACGGGAAGGCCGGAGGCGGCGGGGAATAGCAGGAAGAACAGGGCCACCGCCACCCCCGTAAACAGAATGACGCGGCCGCGGTGCGCCGGATACCGCTCCCAGATCCCATCAAACACATAACACAGCGCCAAAACCAAAAAGATCATGGCTGGGAAATAATGGTATGCAAACGTGATGCGGCTCACAAAGAGCCAGGGAACCACCTGGGCCAGATACCCCACCGCGATGAACAGCGCGTGGCGGCTCTTGCCGCGCAGATACCCGAGCACACACGCGCCGACGGCCGCCAGGCCGCCCAAGGTCGTGAGCGGGTTTGTGAACGCGCCGATGACCGCACGCGTCGTATCCGTATACTTTTGATAGTACAAAATGGGCCGCCCGTCGAAGAGCCACTGATACCAGCGGGACTGGAACGGATGGGTGGCGCTCTCGTGGGCGTGGTACCGGAACATGGCGATCTGGTTCCGCCACATCTCGTCCAGCAGCCCCGGCAGGGTGAGCGCGCGCCCGTTGGCCGTCGCGTAGGGGATGTAAGAGACAAGATAGATGCCAAACGGGATCAAGACAAAGAAGAGGACGGACAGGCCGAGGGTGGCCAGCAGGAACCGCAGATACCGATCCCTCTGCCCAGCCGCCGCCTGATGCCGCCCCCGCGCCGCGAGATACGTCACATACAGGACCACAAGTCCGGCCGCCGCGTAAAAACCCGTCCATTTGGAGGCGACCCCGAGCCCAAAGGACAGCCCGCACAGCGCAAGCGGCCAGACGGTCTTTTTGACCGGGGCCTCGTACCCGGACGTGATGAACAGGTACATGCACAGATACATGAGCAATGTGAAAAACACGCCGTAGGTGTCGATGGTGGCGAGACGGGTCTGCGTAAAATGCATGGTCTCAAACGTGAAGAGAGCCGTGCCGCATGCGGCGATCTGTGTCCGCCCGAAGAGCAGCTTGACAAAGACATACAGGAACGGCACCATCAAAACGCCAAACAGCGTGCCCATGAAACGCCAGCCGAAGGGCGTCATGCCGAAAAGCCGGACGCCGAGGGAGAGGATCCCCTTGCCGAGCGGCGGATGCGTCGTCTCATAGGGATACACGCCGCGCACATATTCGTAGGCGGTGCGGGCGTGGTAGACCTCGTCGAAGATCATGCCGTTCAGTTGGGTGGGGGCAGCCGGACAGAAGCGCTGTTCGTCAAACAGACACGCCGCGCCCGGCGGCTCCGACACAAAGGCGTTCACATTGAGCAGCGTGCGCACGCCGTCGCGCCTGACGACGAAGACCATCTCGCCCAATTCCATCGGCGGCCCGGCCGACGTGATGCGCACATAGCGGGTGGGCTGCTCCGTCTCCTCCAATTTGGCGTACTGCCATTTGAACAGATCGGGATAATCCTGCTTCATCTCCGGCTGGTCCCGCCAGGTCGCGCCGTCCTCGGAGAAAGACAGCGTCCACTCGCCGTGCCACAGGCCGGTGTAATACATCAC
>JAITDM010000311.1 GCA_031282535.1 Oscillospiraceae bacterium | reverse complement strand
CGCCGAATCGCAGCGACACGTTCGGCGATCCCCGCCGCGTCACCCATCTGAATCCCTCTTTCTCTCTCAATCTCTCAGGGCCGCCGACGCGCCGCGCTCACGACAGCACTTTGCCGTCGAACAGGTCCTTGGCCCGGACGATGATCTCGTCGCCGGGCAGCAAAACGTTTTCCTCCCCCGGCGTGTAGGCGACGAGATAGTAGTTGCCCCGTTCGAGCAAAATCTCGATCGGCTTGAACCGCGCCTGGTTCAGCACCCGGCAGTACACCCCCGGCCCCTTCTCCGGGTCCATGCGGGTGGACTCGCGGGGGATGCGGATCCCCGTGTGGGTCTCCCGCAAGATGCGCACGCTCTGGCGGCGCAGGCCCGCGAAATAGCGCATGTCCCGGTCGCTCTCCAACACGAGCAGACATGTGCCGTCCGCCGCCGGCTCCACCCGTTTGACGCGCGCCTGCGCTCGGTACTCGTCCGGACCGACGCGCATCTCGACCCACGCGCCCGGCGCAAGGCCCTGGGACTCCGCCTCCGGGACGACGGCCGCGTACTGCCACGCAAACCCGGAGATCAGCTTCCCCAGATAAGTCCCGCCGCCCGTCGGCGCCGGACGGCTGAGAAACGCGGCGAGGTCCCCGGCCGTCATCCCGTCGAGCGCCGCCGGCGTGAGAACGGATTCGTACCCGTCCACAATCCGGCTGAAGGTGCCCGGGTCGTCCGCCGTCATGGGGGTGACGTCCCCGCCGACCGTCTGCCGCTTTGTCTGATACTCCGCCTCCAGCCGCTCGATCAGCACGTCCAGATCCTCGCCGCCGCCGAAGGTATAGTCCCGTTTGTACAGCAGGGAACGCATCTCCATGTCCTGCCCGCGCAGCTCCCGCAGGTCGCCCCGATCGACGGCACCGATGATGGCCAGCACGCTGTCCCGGATCATCTCGTCCAGCGCCGCCGGGTTTGTGATGTCGACCGCGCGCCGGCGGATGTAGGAGAGCTGCTCGATGCGCTCGGAAAGCCGCCGCAGCTCCTCAAACGCCCCCTGGGCCGAGGGGTCCCGGTAGGCCACGGCCAACGTATCGCCCCGCGCCACCCGCGCGCCCTCCTCCACCCGCGTCTCGACGATCCCGCCCGGCAGCGGCAGCGTGCGCTCGTCGCGCACGAAGACGCCGTTTGTCTCCAGCGTCTCCTCCACCGTGTACAGCACGGCGTTTACCGTGCCCACCGGGTCGTTGAAGGCGTCGGTGATGTGGTAGCCCATGAAGGCCACCACAAAGATGAAGAGCAGCAGAAAGACAAAGCGCGTGACCCAGATCCCCTGCTTTTTCATGGCGCGCTCATCCGATCGGGCGGGCGGCCGTCTCCTGCGGGGCGGGGGCCTCGACAGGCAGCGGCACGGGGCGGAGGGGGATGATCGTGGAGATGGCGTGCTTATAGATGAGCTGCTGCCGGCCGTCGGCCTCCATCACCACCGTGAAGTTGTCAAAGGCGCGCACCACGCCTTTGATCTGAAATCCGTTGACCAGAAAGACCGTGACATTTTGGTGGTCCCGTCGAAACTGGTTGAGGAACAGATCTTGATAATTCGTCGTTCTTTGCATACATGAACTCCTTCCCAACGTCAAACAACGGCGCGGGTCTGCCCCGCTCGGGCGTCCCGCCGTCGGAATGGCCGGCCGGCGGTCCCGCCGCCCGGCATTGTCCCCATCATACCTCAGGACAAAATAGATTTCTCCACGATTTCAGTCGAGGCCGTCAGGAGATTTCCCGCGCCGGCATCCAACCACTCCGCGTCCCACTGGTGGGCAAACCAGGTGATCTGCCGCTTGGCGTAGCGCCGGGTGGCCTGTTTGATCCGCGCGACGGCTTCCGTCAGCGTGGCCTGTCCGTCCAGCACCTCGCCCAGCTCGCGATACCCGATGGCGTTCATCGCGGGGACGTCCTCCGGCACGCCCGCGTCCCGCAGCCGGCGCACCTCCTCCAAAAAGCCCTGGGACATCATCTCGTCCACGCGCGCGTCGATGCGCTCGTACAGCCGGGTCCGGTCGCGCCGCAGGCCGATCGTCAGCGTCTCAAAACGCCGGGGCCGCCGGGCGCTCCGGCGCAGATGCTCCGCCATCGTGACGCCGGTTTCGGTGAAGACCTCCAAGGCCCTGACGACCCGCACATGGTCCCGCTGGTGGAGCCGCCCGGCCGTCTCTCCATCGACCGCCCGCAGCGCCTCCAAGAGCCGCTCCTCACCGTACATCTCGAGATAGGCCTGCCAGTAAATCCGCGCGGCGCCGCCGGAGCCCGGGGCGTCGCCGCCCCCCGCGTCGCCGTACATGCCGGTCACGAGCGCGCGCAGGTAGAGCCCCGTGCCGCCCGTCACAATGGGCAGCCGCCCCCGCGCCAGCACCCGCTCGACCGCCTGGGTCGCCTCGGCGGCGTAGCGGGCGGCGGAGTAGTCCTCCCGGGGGTCGGCCACATCGATCATGTGGTGTGGGACGTTCCCTTTCTCCTCCGCCGTGGGTTTGGCCGTACCGACGTCCATGCCCCGGTAGATCTGCCGGGAATCGCACGAGATCACCTCACCGCCAAACGCCCGGGCGAGCTTACAGGAGAGCGCCGTCTTCCCGACGGCGGTGGGCCCCACCAGACAAATCAGCAGCTGCCGCCGCGCCGACTCTTTCATTGCCGTTTGAACTGCCGCATCATATCGGTGCGGCTGATCGAGACCGCCACCGGGCGGCCGTGCGGACAGTGGCGCAGCGCGGTGTCCTCCGCCACGCGGGCCGCCAGCGCCTCCGCCTCCCCGGGGTGGGAACGCCGCCCCAGTTTGACGGCCGACCGGCAGGCCACCATGTGCAGGATGTCGTCGAAGAGACGGGGCGCCGGGTCCCGGCGGCCCTCCCGCAGCCGTTCGGAC
Source organism: Oscillospiraceae bacterium (assembly GCA_031282535.1). Classification (GTDB taxonomy): domain Bacteria; phylum Bacillota; class Clostridia; order Oscillospirales; family UBA929; genus JAIRTA01. Next base: position 391 of record JAITDM010000311.1, on the reverse strand, counting down.
ACCTCGTCGAGCAGCGCCGGCAGCGCCGCGGCGTCCACATCGGCCGGCGCCTCGCGGACCAGCAGCGCGCCGTCTCCGAAGTCCTCCAGCAAAAAGCCCATCTCGGAGAGCATCTCCGCATGCTCCAACAGCGCCGCCGCCGCCGCGGGCGGGGGCGTCAGGACCAGCGGCGTCAGCAGTACCTGAGCCATTTGTGCCGTCTCCTTCTCCTTCAGCCGGTTGAAGACAATGCGCTCGTGCGCGGCGTGTTTGTCGATCAGGAGAATCCCGCCGGCCTCCTCCACGATGAGGATCCCGTCCAGCACCTCGCCCACAAAACGCCAGGACGGCGGCGGCGCGGCGGCCTCCGGGGCTTCCGGGGCGGGCTCCGGGGCCTCGATCTCCGTCTCCG
>JAITDM010000296.1 GCA_031282535.1 Oscillospiraceae bacterium | reverse complement strand
AGGTGACGTACGAGAGCGGCGTGACGCTGATCAAGAAGGTGACGTGGAACGCCGCGGACCCGGCTCTCTATGAGAGCGCGGGCGAGTTCACCGTGACGGGCGTGTTTGAGGACGAAGCGATCGCCGTGCCGGCGCTGCTGGATGTGAAGGTCGTGGCGGTGACGGACAGGAAGAACATAGGGCTGAACACGACAGCGGGCGCGCAGGACACGGTGTCGGCGACGGGCCCGCTGGCGACGGCGACGTTCACAAACGGGACGAACTACCCGAACTACATGTTAAACGGGAACACGACGAACTCTTGGAACAACGCGTTCTCGACGTCCACGACGGTGGTGCTGGCGGCGGTGACGGCGTCCCGGCCGTACGAATTCGTGGAGACATACTGGCCGACGGAGCAGACATTTGACCAGGTGAGCCTGTACTTCACGGTGAACACGAACAACCAGATTCCGAAAACGCTGAACGTGCAGTACTGGGACGGATTCGCGTGGGTGGACGCGGGACATCAGGAGGTGAGCTTCGCGGCGGCTTCGAACGCGGAGACGAAGGTCACGTTTGACGCGGTGACGTCGACGCGCGTGCGCGTGGGCATGGAGAACGCGACGCCGTACCACGCGACGACGGGCCGGATGCAGATTGTCAAGTTTGAGACCTGGGGCGCGGATCTGACGCCCCGGCAGGTTATCTATCACGCAAACGGCGGCGAGGGCAGCCTGCCGACGGAGTCGTATTTCGTGGGGGCTCTGGTGACGCTGTCCACCGCCGACGCGCTGACGCCGCCGGAGGGCAAACGGTTCAAAGAGTGGAACACGCGGAGCAATGGGACCGGCGCCTCCTACGAGGTCGGGGAGACGCTGACCGTGGCCGGCGGGAACATCGAACTCTTCGCCATCTGGGAAGACGCCGTCGTCGCATCGAGGGCGGCGGTACGGGGCGGCGCCCTGCGCGTGACGCTGTACAACAGTCCCGACGAGATCATCAAAGGGGTTGCGATTGTGGCCTTCTACGGCCCGGACGGCAAACTGGCGTCCACCGCGGTCCGGAACTTCAGCATCGAACCCAATGGCAGCATGGTCTTCGAGGAGCCAATCCCGGCGGACTATGCGGGATACGACTATCAAGTCCTCGCCTGGGACGAGGCATATGTACCCCTGTGTGACGCGGCTGCCGGTCTGCTGCCCGCGTGACAAGACTTTGCGGCCGTCTCCCCCTTGGGTGGGGGAGACGGCCGCCTTCTCAACGAATAAACCAAAATTTTACTTTATTTTACATATAAAGTAAAAAAATAACAATGGGCGCGGGGTTCTGCTGGGGGAGGAGACAGCTATGAAGGGTCATATTAAAAAAGTGTACGCCATTCTTTTGGCGGCGGTCATGTGCATCCCGGGCTTTCCTATGGCGGCGCATGCGAACGAGGGCGAAGAACCGGCGACGACAAGACAAGAGATCAACTTTAACAGCGGCTGGCGGTTTTGGCGCGGCGGGGAAGCCGGCGACGATACGCCGGGTACGGAAGCGGCGTATGACGACAGCGGCTCCAAATGGTATCGAATCTCTCTGCCGCACAGCATAGAGTATGTCACGTATGACAACATCGTGGATTACAAAAACATCGCTTGGTACCGAAAGACATTCAATCTTCCGGAATCTTCCAGAGGGAAGCGGATTTTTGTCCGCTTCGGCGCCGCTATGCAGACGGCCAAGGTGTTCATAAACGGCGCCGTCGTCCATGGGAAAGCGCCTTATGACGGCGGTCTGACGAACAACCCAGACGGCGTTCACAACGGCGGGTTTATGGAGTTTGTCTTCGACATCACGGAGTCGGGCCTCAACTACGGCGAGGGAACGACCAATGTGATTGCCGTCAAAATCGACACAAGCTACAATGTAATCTGGTCGCCGGGGGCTCCCAATCGCGATTTTCGTTATTTCGGCGGCCTGTACAGGAGCGCCGCATTGATTGTCACAGATCCCGTTCACGTGACGGACCCCATCCACGCCAACAAGGTGGCGAGCGGGGGCCTCTTTGTGCGCACCGATCCGGAGAACCCCTCCGATCCCAACATCGGGATCAGCAACATCACGCACACCGACAATGAAAACGGCGTGCCGACGGATTTTGTGGGCGACGTCAGGTTTTGGGTCGGGACACATGTCCAAAACGACGGCGCGGCGGTCCGGACGGTGACGGTTGACAACTTGGTTCTTGACGCAGACGGAAATGTCGTGTTCAGCGGCTCCGCCGGGACAAGGGCCTTACACGCGGGCGAGGACTATCAATTTACGCAGACCGGCGTCGTCATGGGCGCCAAACTGTGGCACCCTTACAGCCCCAACCTGTATACTGTCAAAGCCGTCGTCAGCGTCGATCATGTCGCCGTGGATGAATACAGCACAAAGACCGGGTTTAGAACCGTCGTCTTTCGGGATGTAAACGACACGGGAAGCAGCAAGATGACGGTCAACGGGCAGCCTTTCGAGGGGCTTGGTACGAATACGCACCAGGAGATTGGCATGGTCGGCTTTGCCGTGCCGGAGGATGCTGTCAGGGATGAAATCCGGATGATCAAGGACGCGGGATTTGACTTCATCCGGGCCTCGCACTACCCCTATCAGGAGGCCTTTTACGAGGCGTGCGACGAATACGGCGTGATGGTGCAGGCGCCGCTGACGGGCTGGCAGTATTACCCGAGCGTGACCAGCAGCAGTTACGAGACATTTGGCCTCAGCATGCGGCAGGAAGCGTTGGATTTGATCCGGCGCGGACGCAACCATCCTTCAATCGTGACATGGGAGCTGTTCCCCAATGAATCTTCGCTGCCGATCGCGTCCACGGTGGTCGCCGCGGCCAAGGCCGAGTTCCCGACGTACCAGATGCGCACCACCGGCAACACGGACGATTACGACGTGCGCTACAACTCCTCCACGGTCAAACCCTATGTCACCTATGAGTTTGGAGACTGGCAATACGGCGGCTATGCCTCCACGACGCGCAGATTGCGCTGGGATTCGAGAGAGAGCAAGCTGAGACAGGCCGTGGCGAATTATCAGAACGCGTTGGACGGTGCGCTGAATTCGAGGGCCGATTATGCGTTTTATTGGGTGTGGCAGGATTATTCCGGGTTTGGCGTCACAGACCCCGATTTGCCCGTCAGTCCGGGCGGCAACGCCCCGGCCAGCGGCAATGCGCCGACGGCGTGCGGCATGGTCGACTATTATCGCATCCCCAAATACGCCTATTATTACGCGCAGAGCCAGCGGGATCCCGATGTGACGTTTACCGGACTGGACGATGTCCATCAGGGGCCGATGGTGTATATTGCGACGCGCCGATTCGACACGGACATGACAAACAATGTGGCGACCGACGTGCCCGTGTATTCCAATTGCGAGCAGGTCGAACTGCAAGACGGCGAAGGCCGTGTCATCACGGAGCGGCGGGGGCCTGACACGCTCTTGCCGCCGGCGGGAGGCCGCAATGGGTATACGCCGAGCACCGCGGTGAGAGCCACCAAACATCCCCCGTTCACGTTCACCGGCATCGGCCTCGACGCGTATCCGACTGTCACCGCGGTCGGGTACATAGACGGCGTCGAGAGGGCGCGTTACACCGTAAAAACGCCCGCGGCGGCGGCGTCCCTGCGCCTGAGATGGCAGTCCGGCGACCGGGTGCGGCCGCTGGTCGCGGACGGCGGGGACAAAAGGCTCGTCTACATCGATCTGCTGGACACAAACGGCGCGATCAAGACGGACAGCGGCCTTGTCGACACCGCCATGTCCTTCGGCGTGCCGACAAAGAACGCGACGACAGTCACCGTGCGCGTGACGGGCGGCAGCGCGCTGCTGCTGGGCGGAGACACGAGCGTCGACGCCGGGTCGCGCGGGTACAACTCCGTCACTGTGACGCCGCGGGGCGGCCAGGTCGCCGTGTGGCTGGTGGCCGGACGCACGGTGGACGATCACATCACCGTGCAGGCGTCGGCGGACGGGTTGACCGCATCCAATGTGTTGGAGATCGGCACCGTGGCGCCGGCGGAACTGGCCGGTGCCGACGATCTCAGCCACCTGGACGAGCCGTATCCAAACCCGACGGACGACTGTCTTGCCACCGGAGGGATTGTCTCGGCCAGCAGCGGGCACGCGGCCAGGGCCAGCGACGGCCATGATGAAACCGTCTGGACCGCGGACAGCGCCGCCGCCGGCGAGTATTGGATGGTTGATTTGAAAAATCGCTACAACCTGACCCAGTTGGACATCCTGTGGGCGGAGCCCTCGGCCTATCAGTATCAGGTGCTCTGTTCCGATGATGGAATAATTTGGAAAAACTGGATCGACAGGACGTACAATGCCCTGTCGGAACAGGAATCCGTCTTCACCTATTCACTCAGCGAATCCAAAGCGGGGCGGTACGTCAAAATTGTGTTCACAGCGGACAGCGCGGCGCCGTTTGCCATGGCGGAAGTCCATATCTTGGGCCAGACGGCGCCTTCCGTCGGGAACGTCAATGTGGTCAGAGGGACGGCCTGGTGGGAGACGGACGCGATGGGCGCCTCGGAGGCAGTCAACGGCTGTGACGGAGATCCCAATCGATACGCGACGGCGTCCAACGCGGGGGAAGGAAACCGGTGGATTCTCGATCTCGGCGGATACCGGTCGGTTGCGAGTATCAACATCATGTGGGAGCGCCCCTACGCCTATCCGTATCAGATTGAGGTTTCGGGCGACAACAGGACCTGGCGGACGATTCTCAACAAATTCCGAAACACGGCGGCGCTCATCAACACGGTGGATGAACTGCCGAGCCCCGTCTACGCGCGCTATGTGCGGCTCACGAGCGGCCGGGGCGAATTCCCGATGTCGTTCAGCATGTTCGACGTATACGGCCGCGACGCGAGAGACCTCGTGATCGGCAAAACGTTGACGACGGACAGTGCCACAAGGGACGGATATGCGGCGTTTTACGCCAACGACGACGACCCCGCCACCGCCTGGCGTCCGGATGCAGACGGAAGATCTCTGTCCGTGGCGCTGGAAGATTCATATGACATTGCGGGCGCAAAAATTGTCTGGGAGGCGGCGGAGACGCACGAATTCCTGCTGCTCACATCCGCGGACGGCGTCCGTTGGCAGAAGGCTGCGGAGGGCCGTTCGGACGGACAGACGGATCTGTGCGACGTCTTTGCGCCGGGCGTGCGGTATGCGAAACTGTTGAACGTGGGTCACGGCGGCGTCGCCACGTGGGAACTGTACGGGGACAGCGCCGTCGTCACGGATGTTTCCGGGCGGAGAAATGCACTGCAAAACCCCAGCTTCGCGGCCGAACGTACGGATCAAAACAACGCCCGTGAGAGCGATCCGACGGGTTGGAACAAATTGATCGGCACCGACAGGGCGGCCAGCTATGTGGAGGAGACCACAGACGACGACGGCGGTGTGCACGGCGCGGACAACAGGCGCGCCGTGTTTGCCGGGACGTCGGCGTATTCCGCTTCGTTGTATCAGACGGTGAGGGGACTCCCGAACGGTTTGTATACGCTCAGCGCCTGGGTCAAGAGAGAGGCGGAAGCGGCGGGAGATCCTCACGTGCTGACAGCCTATGTGGAAAACTATGGGGCGGAGACGATTGTGGAGGACCTGCTGGCGCCCGGCCGGGCGCCGACGCAGTCCGACGACGCCTCCGGGCTGTGGAGTCCTGTTGTCATACCGGACATCCATGTGACAAACGGGCAGCTGACGGTGGGGTTCTATGCCCATGCGGAGGCCGGGCAGCGCCTGCTCATCGACGATGTATCCCTGACGTTTACAGACCCGGATCCGCCGTGGCCGGTCTATGACCCGCATGCGGAGACAGCATCTGTGAGTACGTTGCGCATTGTGAAAGAACAGGACGCGCTGACGGCCGGTTATGCGGTGCGGAATGTCTCGCCAGACAGCCTCCCGGTGACGCATATCTTCGCGGCATATGACGAACACGGGCGCCTGACGGAGGTGCTCAGCGAGACCGCCGCCGTACCGGCCGGGGCGGTGGCCAGAGGCAGTTTGCGGCTGGACCGTTACCATCCGGACTATACGTACCAAAGCTTCCTGTGGGAGCCGGCGACACATCGGCCGCTGTGCGAGATGGCGGCGTTTGGGGTGTTCGGCATCTACGATGTGACAATCGACATAGACGCCGGCGGCGCACTCGCGCTGCCCGATGTGGTGACGGTGTGGTATACGGACTATGCCACGGCGACGGAACGCGTCCCTGTGGTGTGGGATTCCTATGAGGCCGACATGGCGAATCGCGTGGGGACCTTTACCATTCTGGGGACCGTGGCGGGCACCCGGACGCGCGCCAAAGCCGTCGTGACGGTGCGCGGCGTCAACCTGATACAAAATCCCGACCTCGAAGCGGCGGCGGGGTGGACGTTCACAGCACCCATGAGCAGAGCGAGCAGCAGCAGCAACTCGCATGGCCCAAATCCCGGGTACATCAACTACTCCCAGTCCGGCACCGGTGCGCTCACCGGCCGCGCGGCACAGTCCTTTGCGAGTCCGCTGCCCGGGACGTATACACTGTCCTGCTGGGTGGAGGGCGTGACCAACGCGGCCAACGGCGTGGTGGAGCTGTACATCAATATCAACGGGGAAGAATACGCGACGGCGCCGATCACTGTCACCGTCTGGGGCGACTGGTTCCATCCGACGATTCAGGACATTCCCATCCCGGCGAACGCCGTGGTGGAGATCGGCGTCAGAGCCTCCAACAACCAAGGGTCCTGGTACCATTTTGATGACTTCCTGTTCATACAGACCCGGTGAGCAGCACTGAATCCACACGGGAAGTGTGTTTTCGCATTCCTTTATTCATCGAAACAATGCTCCGCGCAGGTGTGTGGCGGCGGGTTTGGCGTGCAGGCCGGGTCCGCCGCCGGCGGGGTGGGGCATCTCTCGCAGCGCCGCGCGGCACAGCGCCGGCGGACGCTGCGAGAGACGCCCTGTGTGTGCAGACGGCCCGGCCCCCCAGACGGAGACATTGCGACCCCGCCGCGCCGTCGGGCGCGGGTTTGTTGAGGCGAAAGAGAAATCCAGGAAAGGAGAAATGAGAGGTGTCCGAAGTGAAACATGTTTGGAAGTCATTGGTCAAAGGCGCCGGGGGGCGGGCATTGGCCCTGTTTTTGGCGGCCGTGATGTTGGCGGCCTTCTGGCCGCCGGCGCCGCCGGCCCGGGCCTTGAGCGGAACCGCCAGCTATACGCCCGCGGAGAGCGACATCGCGGGCAAGTATTGGGTTGTCCCGAGCGCAAGCAGCCATTCGGAGGAGGCGGCGCTGGCCGTCGACGGGGAGGAATCGACCCTCTGGGCGCCGTCGGCGGACGATACGGCGCTGTGGTTCGCGATCGATCTGGGCGGCCGGTATGACGCCGTGCGCAAGACGGAGATCGTCTTCGCGGACGCGGACGTGGTCTACCGCTACCGTTTGGAGGGTTCGTCGGACGGCGAAAACTGGTCCGTTTTGGCCGACCGCACGGGCAACACACGTCCGGCCGGCGGTTTTACGGATCTGTTTACATACGCGGGCCTGCGTTATCTCAAGGTGACGTTCACCGGCGGCCAGCGGATCGGGATCCGGGAGTTCGCGGTGATCAACTACCTGCGCGGCGACCTGAAAAACGGGTCCGACATGTCGGAGCTCGGCAGCAACAACACCAGCAGCTACTATTACAACGCAAACAACAACCCGCCGATGCCCGGGTACCGGGGCGGCGTGCTGAACACCTCCGACCCCGCCTCGGGCAACAACATCTTTGGCCTGGCGAAGGACCTGGGCTGGTCGGTCAACCGTCTGCGCATCTGGAATTCGCCGACGAGCACCGCGGCCACAAACTGCAGCCCGGAGAACACGCTGAAGCTGGCGCCCTATGTCACGGGGTCCGGCCTGGAGCTCGCGATCGACTTCCACTACGCCGACACCTGGGCGGACCCGCAGCACCAGCCCAAGCCGGTGGCGTGGAACGCACTCTCGTTTGACGAGCTGGTGCAGGCCACGTACGATTTCACCCACAAGACGATCTCCGATCTCGTGAAGCAGGGCACGGCGCCCACCATCGTGGCCATCGGCAACGAGATCACAAACGGCATGATGTGGGGCAAGGAGTGGCGGGACATCAACGGCGCCAGCAACCCGTCGGGGACCGGATATCTGAATGAGTTCGGCGGTGGAATTATCTGGAAATACTGGCACGAGGACGAAGTGACGCCGGAGCAGTACCAGCAGTATCTGGACTCCTTCGCGCGCCTCGCGCGTCTGGTCGACGCGGGGATCAAGGCGATCCGCGCGGTCGAAGCCGAGTATGAGGTTGACATCGAGACAGAGATCCACTGCGCGTTCAACGTGGTGGAGGGCAACAACAAGACGCCCATCCCCGAGCGGGACCAGTTCCCCCGGGTCATGGAGTTCATCACACAGATTACGGAGCGCCTGAAGGCGATGAACAGCTATGCGGACCGCATCGGCATCTCCTACTATCCGGACTGGCACGGCTCCTATGCGCAGCTTGAGCGCAATCTGGTGGAGATCAACCGGTACCTGCCGAACACAAAGCTCAACATCTCCGAGTGTTCCCCGCGGCTCACGGGGCAGACGACCGGCGACCCCAATCACCCGGCCGGTTTCACGGCGAGCGTCCAGTCGCAGGGCGAGGATCTCATCGGCATCATGACCATCATCAACAACGTACCGAACAACGTCGGCCAGGGCATCTGGACATGGGCGGGTTCGGGTCAGGGGCAATATGGCCCCGTCAACTTTGTGAACTCCGGGACCAACCGGCAGCCGTACGCCTCGATGAAGGTCTTCAAGGACGCCTTCGCGACAAACGTTGTGGAGAGCGGCGTCCATGTGACGACCTATCCGGGGCGCGCGCCGGCGCTGCCCGCCGCCGTGCGGAATCTCGACGTCGCGACGGGTGCGGTCACCGACGTGCCGGTCCTCTGGGAGGATGTGCCGGCGGCGGCCTATGACGGCGTGGGCGCCTTTACGGTGACCGGCGTGGCGGAGGGCACCGGCAACATGAGCGCCGTGGAGGCCCATGTCACGGTGGCGCCGGATCCCGTCGTCACCGCCGCCGTTTCGCTCGTGCGAAACGGCACGGAGGACACGGCCACCTACACCGTGCGCAACGAGACGGCCGAGGCCGCCCGGGTGGCGTGCCTGCTGGCGGTGTACGACGCCGCGTGGCGTCTGCTCGACGTCCAGCCGCAGATCGCCGAGGTCGGGCCCAAGTCGTCCGCCGAGGTCGTTTTGCAGGCGGCGGACGTGGCGCTGGGCAGCAAGGTCAGGGCCTTCGCGTGGGACGCGGGGAGCCTGGTACCGCTCACCGCGGACGCCCAGGTGCTCCACACGTATGTGGACCTGGAGCGGTACGCGGCCTTCCAGGCGCCCATCTCCGTGACGCCGATTCCCGAACTGAAGGACCGTGAGGACGAGTTCATCCGGGGCATGGACGTATCGAGTCTCTGGGCGATCGTCCAGGCCGGCGGGGAATATTTCGACATGGACGCCCGGAAGCTGATCGAGGGCGACGAGATCTCGAATGCGCTGGCGATCATGAAAAAACACGGGACCAACTGGATTCGTCTGCGGCTGTGGAATGACGTCTCCAAGGCGCCTCCGAGCCACGGCGCCGGCGGTCTCAACGACCGGGCGGTGGACCTCATCATCGCGAAGAAGGCCCACGCGCTCGGCCTCAAGGTGCTGATCGACTTCCACTACAGCGACACCTGGGCGGACCCAGGCCGGCAGATCAAACCGACAGACTGGACGGAGATCTCCACGCTGGATGGTCTGTGCGAGGCGATGTACGACTTCACGCGGGAGACGCTCCAGGCGTTTGCGGACGAGGGCTGTCTGCCGGAGATGGTCCAGATTGGCAATGAGACAAACAGCGGCTTCATGTATTCCGAGATGCGGCCGGACGGGACCTGGGGCAGCATCACGGCCGGCCGGCCCACGGGGTCGTCGGGCAACGAGACGAGCCACATCGCGCTGGTCAAGGCGGGCATCCGCGCGGTGCGCGATGTGGATCCGAACAGCGGCGATCCGGACAAGCGCGTCAAGGTCATGTACCATCTGGCCGACGGGCACAACACCAGTCTCTACCGGACCCGGGCGGCCATGCTGCAGCGCAACGACGTGGACTACGACGTGATGGGCGCATCTTTCTACCCATACTGGCACCGTTCGATCGCGGACATCACGGCGACGCTCACGGCGATGACCACTGAATTTGGCAAGGACGTCGTCATTGCCGAGACGGGCTGGGGCTTCACGATGGACGGCACCTCGCCGTATCCGGGCGGCGCGAATGGCGGCCCGCGGCTGGGCAACACATTCAACCAGTCGGCGCTGAACACGGCGCGCAGCTATGGGCATGACTATCCTGTTTCCCCGCAGGGGCAAGCCGACGAGCTCCGCGCGGTGTCGCAGGTGGTGGCGAAGCTCCCGGAGAACAAGGGGCTCGGCGTATTTTACTGGGAGCCCGCGTGGATTCCCACGCCGCGGATGGGTTCCGGCTGGGCTGCCGGCACCACCAACATTGTCATGGCGAACCAGGCCTACTTCGACTTTGCGGGCCGCGCGCTGCCCTCGCTCGCCACATGGAACCGCCTTTTCCCGGGGGACAGTGACATTGTGATCTCCCTGGTAGAGGCTGCCGTCAGTGTCGAACAGGGCGCCGTGCCCGCGCTGCCGGCGACTGTCTCCGCGCTGTACGCCGACGGCGGCCAGCGGGAGGTGGCGGTGACATGGGGCGCCTACGACGCGGCGCTGCTGACCGAACCGGGCACATTCACGATCACCGGCGCCGTGGCCGAGACGTCGCTGCCGGCCCGGGTGACCGTCACGGTGACGCCCGCGCTCGTCAACCTGCTGGCGAACCCGAGCTTTGAGAGCGCCGGCGTCTGGACTTACGGCGGCAGCGCCACCCGAACAAACAGGGCGGCGGAGGCGCATGACGGCTCTTACATGGTGAACTACTACAGCAGCGGGGCAAACAGTTCCGCGGGCGAGACATATCAGACGGTGGACAATCTGGCGCCGGGGACCTACACGCTGACCTGCTGGATTGAGGGGGACAAGTACGGAACCAGCGGCGTACTGGAGCTCTTCCTGGAGACAGGCGACCAGCGGTACGCGCAGGCAGTCACCCAATTGGACGGCTATCTGTCCTGGATCCGTGTCGAGCTGGCCGACGTGCCTGTCACAAACGGCACGGCGCGGGTGGGTCTCAAGAACACCCGAGGCGGCGACGCCTGGCTCACCTTTGACGACTTCTCCCTGGTACGCACCGGGACCATCGGCTGACATCCCGCCCTGCGGCCGGAGGCCGCGGACTATGATTTTATCGACGGAGGCGCACAAGGGCGCCCTCCTGCTTGCTCCTCATACACACAGACGGCCCCCGGTATCATCCGGAGGCCGTCTGTGTGCGGTGTGGGTTGCGACATTGGAATATGGAAAATATTACCATCTCTCAGTGCGAAAGGCCAGTAAACATCAAAACCCCGGATGGTTCGCACCAAAAAAAGGATTGATTTTGTGGTATG
>JAITDM010000194.1 GCA_031282535.1 Oscillospiraceae bacterium | reverse complement strand
TCTAACGTGGGTTGCCCCTGCAACCCACAACCCAAATTCTTGTTTATTTGTTGAAAATCTTTGTTTTTCAACAACACGGGGGTTGGATCGAGGCGCTGAGGCGCCTCGCGGGGTGCGGTTTGCGGAAATGAATTCCGCAAACCCCGGATGGGATCAGTCCCCCAAAAATTCTTGTTTTTTGTCGCCGCGAAGAGGCGCCTGCCGTCACACGGAAGTCAGGGCGAGTGCCGTGCGGTACATGGATTCCTGCAGGTCACGCTTCATGGTCAGGGCCTCCTCGATGTCGTGGTCGCACATCTCGCCGTTGCGGATGCACACCACCCGGTTGGAGCGCCCCTCCAGCAGCGTCTCGACGGCGTATACGCCCATGCGCGAAGCGGTCACGCGGTCGCGGGCGGTGGGGGAGCCGCCGCGCTGGATGTGCCCCAGGATGGTGACGCGCGGATCCATACCCGTCTCCTCCAGGATCCGGTGCCCGATGTCGGTGGCGCGCCCGACCCCTTCGGCCACGATGATGATGGAGTGGTTGCGGCCGTGGATGCGCGCGCTGCGCATCTTTTCGATGACGTCCGTTTCAAACTCCACTTCCTTTTCCGGGACCAGGATCGCGGTGGCGCCCACGGCGATGCCGACGTAGACGGCGAGGTGCCCGGCGTTGCGGCCCATGACTTCGACGACGGAGCACCGCTCGTGCGACTGCATTGTGTCCCGCAGTTTGTCGATGCAGGCGATGGCTGTGTTGCAGGCCGTGTCGAAACCGATGGAGTAGTGGGTACAGCCGATGTCATTGTCGATGGTGCCGGGGACCCCGATGGTGGGGACGCCGTGGGCCGCCAGCGCCAGCGCGCCGCGGAAGGTGCCGTCGCCGCCGATGGCGACGAGGCCGTCGATGCCGAGGTAACGGCAGGAGTCCACGCCCTTTTGGAGGCCCGCCTCCGTCATGAATTCCGGGCAGCGGGCCGTGTAGAGGATCGTGCCCCCGCGGGTGACGATGCCGGCGACGTTTTGCGGCCCCAGTTCGGTGACGTCCCCGTTGATGAGCCCGTTGTAACCGCGGCGGATGCCGAGGCACTGGATGCCGTGCGCCGCCGCCGTGCGCGCCACGGCGCGGATGGCGGCGTTCATACCGGGCGCGTCTCCGCCGCTTGTCAAAACCCCGATGCGGGCAATCTTTTTGTCCAACACATTCACTCCTTACATCAAGTCGCGAAATCCATTCGCGGATCCAATCACAGACGGTTTGTTTGACTCGGATGTTTTATTGTACCTTGTATGCGGCAGAAAAACAATCTCTCCGCGCATTTTCTTGCGCCGCCGGCCAAATTATTCCTTGGGCGGTCACCCGCGGGCGGCGCGGCGGCGGCGGGCCGCGGCGCGGCGCAGCCGCTGGGCGGCGGCGCTTGAGAGCCTGTGCATGGGCCAGGCCAGCGCGGCCAGCGCGCCCCAGACATAGGCGGGGCGGCCCAGCAGCGGGGCGTAGGAGAAGAAAAAACCGAACCAGACGAAGCTGGCGGCGAAGGCCGCGAGGAGCAGGATGAGCATGGTCCGTTTGGCCGTGTCCAGAGGCCGCGCGGCCTGCCGCAGGGCGAGGAACCCGAACAGCCCCGCCATCAGCGCCGAGACCGTGGAGGTCTGCGGGAAGGTGAGGCCCAGCCACCGGCCCGCGGCGTGGGTGAGCAGGATGCTCACCACGATGCACAGCGCCGTCGGCGCCGACAGGCGGAGCACGGTCCCGATGAAACGGCCCTGGATGCGCCGGTAAGTCGGCCGGAAGGCGAGGAAAAACGAGGGGATGCCGACCGTCAGCGCCGAGATGGGGCTGAGCTGGATCGGATGAAACGGATAGGGGATCGGCAGGAGGATGAACAGCAGCGAGAGCAAGGTGGAATAGAGGGTCTTGACGAGGTAGAGAGAGGCCACCCGCTCGATGTTATTGACCACCCGGCGGCCCTCCCGCACCACGTGGATCATCGCCTCAAAGTTCGCGTCCAACAGCACGACGTCGGCCGCGTGGCGGGCGGCGTCGCTGCCCGTGGCCATCGCCACGCCGCAGTCGGCCTGGGTGAGCGCCGGCACGTCGTTGACGCCGTCTCCGGTCATCGCGACCACGTGGCCGTTTTGCTGAAACGCCTCCACAAGGGCCTTCTTCTGGTAGGGCGACACGCGCCCGAACACCACAAACTCTTTGGCGAGCGCCGTCAGCGCCGCGTCCTCCGGCTGCGTGCTCATGTCGACGCAGCGTTCGGCGCCCGCGACCCCGGCGCGGCGCGCCACCTGGGAGACCGTGACGGGGTGGTCGCCCGAGATGACCTTGACGTCCACGCCCTGTTTGGCAAAAAATGACAGAGTGGCCGGCGCCTCCGGCCGGACGATGTCGGTCATGGCGACCAGCGCGACGGGGCGCAGCCCCGCCGGCGGCGTATCCCCGGCGAGGGGGGCGTCCGTATGGGCCAGCAGCAGCACCCGCAGGGCGTCCGCCGCCAGGGTCTCCGTCTCCCGGGCCAGCGCCCCGTCCAGATGGGGTATCACAAAGGTCGGGGCGCCCAGCACATAGGTGCCGTGCCCCGCGAAGGAGCAGCCGCTCCACTTCCGGGCGGAGGAAAAGGCGACGCGCCGCTCGGCCTGCCAGCCGGGGTCCTGCGTCAGGCGGGCCCGCAGCGCGCGGCCCGTCGCGCCCTCGTCCTGCAGCGTCCAGGCCAGCGCCGCGAGCGCCGTCTCGGCGTCCTGCAACGCCGCGCCGTCTTGGGGGCGTATGTCGGCCAGCGTCAGCGTCCCGTCCGTGATCGTGCCGGTTTTGTCCAGACAGAGCACGTCCACCCGGGCCAGGGTCTCTATGCAGGGCATCGACTGCACCAGCGTCCGCCGGCGCGCCAGGCGCAGCGCCCCCACGGCGAAGGCGATCCCGGTCAATAAGATGAGGCCCTCCGGGATCATGCCGATCATCGCGGAGGCCGTGCTCAGCACCGCGCCCGCCAGGGAGGCGTCGCCCCGCACATAGTCGGACGCGAACAGCAGCGCGCCCATCGGGAGGATGACGACGGTCAGCACCCGCACCATCCACCGCAGGGAGCGCATCAGTTCGCTCCGGGCGCGCCGGCCCTTGTGGGCCTCCGCGGTCAGCCGCCCCGCAAAGCTGGCCGCGCTCACGGCCGTCACGCGCGCATAGGCGCGCCCGGCCACGACAAAGCTGCCCGAGAGCACGGCGGCGCCGACGTCTTTGGCCACCGGCCGGGCCTCGCCGGTGAGCTGGGACTCGTCCACTTCGGGCGCCTCGGCGTGGACGACGACGCCGTCGGCGCAGATCTGGTGGCCGGCGGCGAGCGCCATGATGTCGTCCAGAACGAGTTCCTCCTGCGGGATCTGCTGCGCGGCGCCCTCCCGGATCACCGTGACTTTGGACGCCGTGAGGATGGAGAGCCGGTCGATGTTCCGTTTGGCGCGCAGTTCCTGAAAGATGCCGATGGCGGTGTTCGAGAGGGCCACGCCCAGGAAGAGGACGTTGCGCAGGTCGCCCACGAGGAGGATCAGCGTGGCCAGCGCAAGGTTGATCAGGTTGAAGAGGGTGCAGATGTTTTCGCGCAAAATCTGTCCGGTGGTGTGGGTCGGGGTTTTGGGCGGCGCGTTGTGCGCGCCGTGGCGCAGACGCAGGAGAACCTCCTCCTGCGTGAGCCCCGTGTCCCAGGGGGGCGCCCGGCGCGCGAAGGCGCCCGGGGCGGGGGGCTGCGTCTGTTGATCCATCGTTCTCGTCATCTCCCCCGCGCATCCGACAGAAAGACCCGTTCCGTCGTCTCTCCAAACGCGACACGCGACACTCGGCACTCAGCACTCATCACTATGTATATATTTAGTATACCCGCCGCCGCGCCATGCCGTCAAGCCGGGAATGCGGAGGCGCGCAAAAGGCCCTCACAAAAAAATCGCAAAAAAAATCGCCGAATCGGGAAAAAAACAGTTGACAAACGGCTTGTGGATTTGGTATATTAATTAAGCGCCTTGCAACAGGCCGCGGGGCCGAAGCAAAGGCGGCGGCGCACCTTGAAAATTAAACAACGAGGAAAAGAAGCACCAGCAGTGGGCGACCGGACGTCTGAGAAGGCGTTTGGGAGCGCAATGAATTTGAGTAGCTTGGAAGAGCGAACTATT
>JAITDM010000114.1 GCA_031282535.1 Oscillospiraceae bacterium | reverse complement strand
GGCCGCCGGAGCGGCTGCCGCTGCTCACCGTCTTCGTCGCGGTCGCCGCCTGCGACGCCGTCGCCGCCGTCGCGGGGCGCCGCCCCCAGGTCAAATGGGTCAACGATCTCCTGATGGGCGGGCGCAAACTGGCCGGCATCCTCACGGAGCTCTCCCTGGAGGGGGAGAGCGGCCGCGTGGACTCCGCCGTCGTGGGCATCGGCATCAACTGCCACGCCGTCCCCTTCCCGGAGGACCTGGCGGCCAGGGCCACCTCCCTCGAAGCGGAGACCGGCCGCCGCGTCCGCCGGGCACAGCTCGCCGCCGCGCTGCTCGACCGCCTCCTCGACATGGCCGGCCACGGGCAGCCCGCGCGCTGCGCGGACGACCTCGCGCGCTATCGGGCGGACTGCGTGACCCTGGGCCGGCGCGTCCTGGTCTCGTCCCCGGCGGGCACGCGGCCGGGGCAGGCCCTCGCCGTCACGGACAGCGGCGCCCTGACCGTGCGCTTCGACGACGGCCGCACCGAGGACCTCCCGTCGGGCGAGGTCTCCCTCCACGGCGACCCGCCGCCCGTCTGAGGCGCCGCGGCGCACGGCGCCGTCACGCCGCGCCTAAGACGGGGGAAAAAGATCCGGAGGGAAACGATCCGGAGGAAACTGGTCCGGAGGGATGGCCGCCCCCGCCATCTCCAGCAGCGCTTCGACGTCGCTCTCCTCGATGTTCGCGTACAGATGCAGTTGTATGGCTTCCTCTATGGTTTTTTCGCCGATGGGCACCACATAGAGCGAATAGCTGACGAGCGGTTTTGTGATATCCGGAGCGTCCGCCGTCGCGGCCAGCAACCGCGCGGCCAGCGCCAGCCCAACCGCATTTTCCGCCGTTTTGTCCCAGTTGTAATTCAAAGAATCGCTGCGGTACCAGCCGGCCTTATACGGGATGTTTTCCAATGTCAAATCGCCGCTCAACATCAAGTGTTCCGGGGACGCGCCCGCCGCCACCTGCTGTGCCATCCGGGCGCGGACCGAGACATCGGTCATTCCGTTGATGGCGGCCATCAGCAGGTTCGCGGCCCTCGGGGTGTGCCCGCTCAGCTGATAAAACGACTGAAATGGCACGCCGCCGCGCACCCCCCGCACCACGAGTGTGATACCCAATGTTGCGACGCCGTCCTCCGTCCTGTACAGCGGCACGCCGGAGACCATCAGACCCGTCGCACCCGGCGCCGCCTCGTCGGAGGGCGCGGCGGAGGACGCGGTGCTGATCCTGATATAGGGCATATTGGACACATGGGCCAGGGCAACCCGGGTGGCCGGCGGCAGCGCCTGCAATTCCTCCCGAAACACCCGGACAATCTCCCTTCCAACGGTTTTGGACAGGACGGAGAAATTGACCCCGCCCCTGTAGATGTTCCCCCCGAAGCCGACGCTTTTGATCTCCCCGTCCTCCGGGAAGGCGCCGGCGGCGGCCATGTAATTTGGGTCGCTGTCGATGAGGCGCTGGGCTCTCTCACCATCCTGCTCCCGGATGTAAAATTGACGGTTGACGACGCGGCCGCTTTCCAAGGTGACGTCCATCATCAACCGGATGCTCGGGCCCGGGGACTGGCCGCCGGCATCGCGGGTGGTCGCCAGGCCCTTCGCAACCAGGGCGCGGAGCTCCGGGTCGGCGAGGACGACCTCGCTGCGGCGCAGCATGCCGTAACTCACCACGCCCCAGTGCGCCGCACTCAGATGCTCCTGTACCCCCGCGATCTCAGACGCCTCCGGAACAGCCGCCATCTCCGTCCGACAGACGGCCGCCACGCCGAACAGCAGGGCGAAACACACGGCCGCGGTCGCCGGCAGCACGAGAAGCCCCTGCTTCAGGCTGCGGAGCCGCTTGGTCGTGATGAGCATGTAGACGCCGTACAGCGTAACCGTCAGCAAAACGAGAACGATCATCACGATACCCATATCCTTCGAGTAACCCATGAATGTGCACAGCACCGTCACGACCCCCAAAAGGAAGAGCCCCGGGGTCGTGACAAGCCCGCTGTAGACCCGCTGCAGCACCGGTCCCGGCGCGGACCGGGCCGCCGTCTCGGATGTCCTGCCATGGAAGATCGCACCGGCCGCGCCGATGTAGCATGCGGCGAGGACACCCGTGTACAGGAGCGTTGAGGCGGCGTAAAACAGCGCCTGGACGCCGCCGACCGCCCTGCCGAAATTCACATCGAAGGCGCTCAGAAAGAAGGAGACCGGAAAATTCAGGCTCACGTCAAACAGCGGACCCATGTGGCCCGGGATCAGCATGGGCGCGACATTCTCCATTGTGACGTTCAGCAGCACGCTGACATACCGCGGCAAAAACAGGAGGATCATCGTGAGCACAAAGGCGGAAAAACGCGTCCCCGTGGCGCACACGCCGACCAGCACGCAGCCGGCGACGAGCAGCGAGCCCAGGGCGTACCCCAGGAGGTTCGGCAGCAGGTCCGACAGGGCCGGCTCGAAGCCGCAGAGACCATAGACGGCGTGGGCCGCCAGCGCCGCCAGCGTCACCGTCCCCAACACCCAGGTGAGCGCCGCGCCGGCGGCCGCGCCGTACAGCGACAGCCGCGTCTCCGGCAGCGCGTGGTAAAAGTCGGACGCGCGGCGGCTGAACAGGAACGAGAAGGCCGCAAACACCAGTACGATCGTGCCCAGGTACATAAACGGGATCAGCGCGGGCGTCAGCACAAGGATGTTGGGCGTGTCGCGCCGTTCGGACGTGAGCGCGCCGCCGACGGGCAGCAGAACCGTGATGAGCAGGATGAGCGCGAGCAAAATGCCGCCTACGATCCTGAGCTGCCGCAGAAAGTCCAGGTACAGCCCGGTCGGAAACAATGATTTCTTCATATCTCTTTTTCACCCTCCCCATCTCCGCCGAAGGCGTACCCAAGCGCCTCCAGCTCGTAGACAAAGACCTCCTCCAGCGACAGCGGCAAGATCTCCAGCAGCAGCGGCGCGCGTCCGGCGAGCCGCTGTCTCATCTCGTCCCGGTCGGCGCGGACGATGGCCCGCGCCACCGACCCCTGTTTTTCGAAGCTCAGGACCTCGACGCCGCTGAATACCGACCGGTCGAAGTCCTCCGGAAAGGCCACCTGCACTTTGAACAGCGTCGTCTTGAGGTTCT
>JAITDM010000290.1 GCA_031282535.1 Oscillospiraceae bacterium | reverse complement strand
CACGGGCGTCGGCATCAGCGAATGGGAGGTGTTCGGTTCGGCGGCTTCCGTCGAGCTCTACTCCGTGAGCATTGCGGGCAATCAGCGGCTGCTTGTGGGGGAGACGCTTGACTACACGTCCGCCGTATACGCGTCGGGTTTGACGGGCGTCGCCTACAAATGGACGCTCAGCGGCGCTGGCGCCGTCATCGTCGGCGCCGACGACGGCGCCGCGGTCAGACTGCGCGGCGCGGCGGCCGGCCCCGTCACGCTCTCCGTGAAAGCGACGCACGCCAGCGGCGTACAGGAAGCGACCGCCCATTACGACATCACCGTCTCGACGCCGAACGCCACGCTTCCGACCGGCAACGACGTGGTCAATTTGGCGGGCGGCAACATCGCGCGCGCCTCCGGCGTGGCGGCGGCGGCGAGTTATGCCAACACGACGAACGGCGACGCGGCCACGCAGACGGCGCGCATCATCAACGGGAGCCTGCCGACAAGCACGGCGGCCAGCCACAGCTGGAACTCGTGGAACACCAGCAGCTTCCCGGTCACCGTCACCCTGACGTGGCCGGAACCCTACCTGATGAACGCGACGAGGGTCATGTGGTGGTATGACGGCACCGGCTCGGGCTCGGGCGTGACGCTGCCGGGGAACTGCGCGGTCCAGTACAACGCGGGGACCGTGGCGAATCCCGTTTGGACGAATGTCTCAAATATGAGAAATGCTGCCGGCGCCGCCGTGACCACCGTCGGCAACGCGGGCGGCGGCACGACCAGCACCAACAGAATCTGGAACGGCGTGACGTTCGATCCGCTCGTCACGCAGCAGCTGCGCCTCAGCATCTCCAAGGGCATCGGCACGGGCGTCGGCATCAGCGAATGGGAGGTGTTCGGTTCGGTCGCCCCCACCGAGCTCTATTCCGCCAGCATTCAGGGGGATGCGGCGGCGTTTACGGGGGAGGAACATACTTACACGGCCTATGTGATCTCGCCGAGCCTGACGGGCGCCGGATACGCGTGGACGCTCAGCAGCGACAATGCCGTCGTCGTCGGGGACGCCAACGCGCCCACCGTCAAAGTGCGCGCCGAGAAAGCGGGCCATGTGACGCTTTCTCTCAAAGTGACGCACGACAGCGGCGTGCAGGAGGCGACCGCGAGCCACGACATCGCGATCACGGCGACCGAACTGGTTTCCGTGAGCATTGCGGGCAATCAGCGGCTGCTGGAGGGAGAGGAGCTTGACTACACCTCCACCGTGTACACGCCGGGTTTGACGGGCGTCGCCTACAAATGGACCCTCAGCAACGGCAACGCCGTCATTGTCGGCGCCGACGACGGCGCCGCGGTCAAACTGCGCGGCGCGGCGGACGGTCCCGTCACGCTTTCCGTGAAGGCGACGCACGCCAGCGGCGTGCAGGAGGCGACCGCGGACTACCCCATAAATGTCCTGGCGCTGAAAGCGCAGACCTATGTCACCTCCACGGCCGCGGGCAAAGCGCCCATCCTTCCAAAACGGATTGTCCTTGAGAATGTCCTGTTCGACACGCCCACCGCCCACACGACCGGCAGCTACGATTTTGCCGAGGAGTTCAACGACAGCCTCATCGCGGTCGACCACTGGGACGCCGTTGCTCCGGAACTGTACGCGGCGGACAAGGCCGGCACGACCTTCGCGGTGACCGGCCTTGTCAAGTACAAAGGGAAAGACTATCCCGCTACGGCAAACGTGACCGTCAACGAGGCGCTGGCCGCGCCTGAGACCAACCACTCGGTCACATCCGAGAACGTCACGTTTGACGATGTGTTCTGGAAGCCCAAGCAGCTGGTGAACGCGACGTCGTCTTTCGACGCGGCCTTTGTGCAGCTTTCCGCCACCAGCGGCAGCTGGGCCGAGGAGCGGAACTTCGTCAACGCCAAGGCAAGGCTGGCCGCCGTCGCGGCGGGCAACGCCAACCCGCCGATGGGGCAGTACACCGGATATGTCTTTGCGGACACGGACATTTACAAAACCCTGGAAGCGGTGGCGTACAACCTGGCGGCCATTTGGGACGATCCGACCATGGAGGCCCGGAAAGTCACGCTGCAGAACAAACTGGAGTACTGGATCGACCTGATCGAGTCCATCCAGTATGCCGACGGCTATATCAATTCGGCGTTCTCCAACCGCACCAGCGTGAGCTCCGGCGGCAGCGGCAGCGGCAACTGGCGCTGGAGATACATGGACAGGCACGAGATGTACAACATCGGTCACTTCCTCGAAGCGGCCGTCGCCTACACGCGCTACCGGGAGGGCGTGGGCCTGCCGGACTACCGGCTGTATGAAGTCGGCAAAAGGGCCGCCGACCACATCGTCGCGTTCTTCGGGCCCGGCGGGAAACGCGTCGAAGTCCCCGGCCACGAAGAGGTTGAGCTTGGCCTTATGAAGATGGCCAATTTGATCGAAGAATACGAGGGCGCCGGCACCGGCGACAAGTACAGGGAGACCGCCCAGCTGCTCGTCGACAGGCGCGGCAACAGGACCGGCGCCAACGCCAGGCAGAGCGGTTACAACGGCGGGACCTATTCTCAAGACGCCACGCGGATCATCAACGAGACCAAGGCCGTGGGGCACGCGGTCCGCGCGATGTATTTTTACACGGGCGTGACGGATGTGGCGACGTGGCTGAGCCAGACCGACCCGAGCGCCGCGGCGCCCTACCTCTCCGTGATGGACAGAATCTGGGAGAACGCCAGCGAGCGCAACACCTACATCACGGGCGGCATCGGCTCCGCGCAGCCCGGCGCGAGTTCCGAGGGCTTCGGCGCCGATTACGCGCTTTCCAACACGCAGTCCTACTGTGAGATCTGCGCGGCCGTGGCCATGTCCAACTGGAACCAGCGGCTGAATCTCATACATGAGGACGCAAAATACGCCGACTCCTATGAAAAGTCGCTGTACAACGGGGCGCTGGTCGGCGTCAGCCTCGCCGGCGGTCGGTTCTACTATTCGACCCCGATTGAGCGGACGACCACGGGCAGCAGCCGCCATCTGTGGGAATCGGTGGCCTGCTGCGAGCCGAACATCATGCGGACGATCGCCAACATGGGCGGCTATCTGTACACGGTCAAGCAGAACAATGTGTTTGTCAACATGTATGCGGGGAGCTCCGCCGACGTGAATGTGGAAGGCACAAACGTGAAGTTTGACCAAGTGACGGATTATCCGTGGGACGGCGTCATCAAGATGACCGTCGCTCCGGCCGCATCGAAGGCGTTCACGCTGAACATCCGCGTTCCGGGCTGGGTGAAAGCCCAGAAATACCAAGAGGTGACGATCCGGATCGACGGCGAGCCCATCGACGCGACCCCCAACGCCAAAGGATATGTCGTCATCACGAGGAACTGGCCCGCGTCGGGCACCGTCCTCGACATCGACATCCCGATGGAGGTGCGGATCACCGAGCCAGACAACAACGTACACAACATCGGGACCGCCACCCACAGCAACAGAAACAGGATCGCCATCGAGAGAGGTCCCATCGTCTACTGTCTGGAGGATGCCGGCACAGGGACGTCCACCGCCAACACGTTCAACGCGACCCAGGTCGTATTCCCCAGGACGATAGAGCTCACCCCCGTCTGGAGACCCGACCTGCTCCGCGGCGTCGTCGTGTTGACCGGCACGGCCCTCTACAACGGCGAGCCGCGCGAGGTCACGCTCACGCCGTACTACGCGTGGAACAACCGCGGGACCAACCCCGAGAATCTCGGCAACGGCGACACGAACAGCAGCGGCCGGATGGTGGTCTGGGCCAACGCCGCCGACGCGACCGTTCAGATCCGCGGCCAGAAAGACAGTCTGGACATTGACGAGGAGACCTCTTTGACGGCCGTGCCGCACGTCAACTTCGGCGCGGGCGCGAACGCGATACCCGACGCCTACCGGTGGACCATAACCGGGCCGGGCGCGCTCGTGGGCGAGCCTGTCCACGCACAAGCGCCCACCTCCGGCTACGAAAAGATCGGCGGTGTGGTCGGCGGCGTGGCGACCAACACCGTCACGTACTACGCGAGCACCGCCCAGGTCAAGGCCACGGGTTCCGGGCTCATCACGGTGCAGGTGGAAGCGCGAAACGGCGGCGACGTTCTGTACACCGACACCTACGAAATCGCGGCTGGCGACTACGTGCTGACCGCCGGGAGGGCCGCCGGCGGGGTGGAGGCGACCCTTGCCAACCGCACGGCCGAGGCCGTCGAGGCCACCGTCATACTGGCGGTATACGCGGCGGACGGCAGGCTGATACACACCGAAGCGAAGGACGCCGCCGCGGCCGCCCGGGGGACATATCAGGTCGAGTTTGCCCTGGATGATTTCCCCGGGAGCCAGCTGAAAGTATTCGCCTGGGACAAGGCGACACACGCCCCGCTCTGCGAGGCGGTCTCTCTCCCGTAACCCCCCGGCCGACCGCCACGGCCGACGGCCCTGGCGCTGTGAGGCATGCGGCAATGCATGGTTCCTCGCAACTACAAACAGCAAAGGCGCCGTTTTTGTTAAGAAAAACGGCGCCTTTATATCATTGATTGGGCAAATGATTCCTCAGATGCTTTCGACTTCACGCGTTTTTGAATGTGCAGACAACCACACTTTGGTCGACCTCAAAGATCGGCTGCGGCTTGCCGATCTTGCGGCACTCAATCTTAGCAATATCAATGCCGCGCCCATAGCCCTGAACAAAACCGAACACCTTAAATACGTCGGCTATATTGGGGTTGCGGTAATCTGCAATCCCCGACCGCCCGAAATTTTCAGGCGTGACGTTTCCATATGGACCTCCTGGGCTGTTGATCACAACCCGGTCATTGAACCAATAAACACGAACCGGGGCATTGGTTTTTTCATATGTTCTATGCATAACGGCGTTGTAAAGGATTTGCTGAATCGCCGGAATCGAATAGTCGCTCGTGAACTTGTGGCGCATGCCAGAAGTGACATCTACCGCCGTGCGATTGTGCGCCATCAGTTTGTAGGTAGTCAACTCAATCAGCTGTGACAGTCTCCCCTTAATCATTGCCTCATCAATCACCGGATCAGCGTACTCTCTTCCATCGATCCGCAGGAATTGAATATACGCGCCTGGAATAAACCGACGCGGATCCTTGCCCAAAGCCAAAACACCCACAAGTGTCGGCGTCGGGTCGTCCGGTGAAACAATCATCCTGCATGATGCAAGCTTCTCCTCATAGGAGCGCCCGTTCTCCTCCAGTACATCTTCGGCAAACGCCGACGGCAAATACTCATCTTCAAAGACCGCACGGGAGAGGTCGCTAAGCTTTGCTTCATAGACCGGTGTCAAATCGTACGGCAGCATATTGTGACGCCGCTTTTCAATTAGTAGCCGCTCGTCCTGCTCACTGGCCAAAGCGCGGCGCGAACCAACCCTGATATGAATTCGCCCGTCATACTTCACCGGCGGCATATCAGACGGCATAACCGTGATGACAGCCATATCTGCTCCTTTCAGGCGTCGTTTCTCAACCGACATAACCGGAATTGGCAGAATATTGCCATCCGTTTTCATATCACCGAGGTTTCGGAGGAGTGTGTCAGTTATAGGGAGATGAAACGGAGAACCATCATCATTGGCACCAATGATGATCACACCCGGTTTCCTATGGTTGGGCAAATCATTTGCAAATGTGCAGATTGCTTGACGCACCTTAATGGGCACATCACCTTTTAGGGAACGTTTTCGTTCAACAAACTCCGATTCTAAATCCCCCAGCATTTGTTCCAATTCTTGATCCGTATAACGCAACATATGGCAGTCCTCCTTACCCGTCAAGGCTGCGGATTCATGATCTATCAACCACTTGTTCATGTTCGCTTTCTTCAATCCATACTGTCTCCGCCAGCAACCGCTGTTCCGCTTCTATCTCGCGGCGCAGTTCTTCTTCTGTTGGTAAACACAGCTTATATTTCGACGTGAATATCTGCGTGTTTTCCTCCGGCAGTGTGTACTTCACTACGGATTCCCTCTTGTCGGCGCAGAGCAGTATGCCAATCGGCGGATTGTCGCCTTCGTTCATCATTTCCCGCGTGTAGTAGTTGACATATATCAACATTTGTCCGATGTCCTGGTGCGTCAGGCGCCCAGTCTTTAAGTCGATCAATACGAAACATTTCAGAACATAATTGTAGCAGACCATAGCAAGCGGCGTTTTGCCCGGCTCCTTTTTGATGATCTCATCACGTACCGCGTCGCGGTTTTTGCTTGACAGAACGCGTTCATAGCAAAAACTGTTAATCTGCCGTTCGAGCTGCCGCGTGCTCCAAACGCCCTTTGCAGATTCTTCCAAATAGTACGCGCGGGCGTTCGGATTTTCGACTTTCATGATCATGCGGTAATGCGTCCATGTCAATTGGTCACGCAACGCGTGACGATTTTGAAACGTCAGATAAAATTGGCGCATATCTTCAAATTCGTGGGTGTGAAGCCTTTGCCAAAGTCGGCTGTCAAACGCTTTGACAACTCGGATATTAAGGCCGACCCATATTCGGCGCGTTCTGCGCCGCCTTGCTGTTCCGCAATCAGCCGCCCGGTAGGAGTTCCACAATGTCAAACATGTCGCATTTGCATCAGTATAGCACAGCCAATTCGAAATTTCAACATCCATGCCCAATTTATTGAAAGTTTTGTGTAGCCGGGGTAAATTTCAGTCAGCTTGACGTGATTGCTGTCGCGGAAGCGATCATACGAAATCGAGCTGCACACAAACAGTTGCGGGCGGTTGCCTCCGCCCGCAACTGTTTTCAAAATTATTCAACTCGAAGCCGTTCAACCAAGCTT
>JAITDM010000261.1 GCA_031282535.1 Oscillospiraceae bacterium | reverse complement strand
CTCCGATATTCGCCGCAATCAGCCAAGCGGCTTGTCGGATGTCGGTCGACCCTCTTTCGTTGATTAAGCGGAAAGCGGAACGGTTGAGCAAGCCCAACCCTCATCAACCTTGACGCCGGCCGGCGTTTCTTTAAAACGCACGAACTCCATCGTTTGCTGGGTCGTTTTCTCTTTGGTTTTGAGATCGATGACCTCGACGTCATAGCGAATCGCTGCCCAATCGTTGACAATCAGCATGTTGTGAAATTGGCCGAGGACGATGTCCTGCTTCTTAAACAGATCCCCCATCATATCCTGATACTGTTTCAGCGTCAGGCGATGCCCGTACACATTGTACATTGACGTATCATCGTACAATTCGTTACACCACACAAGCCAGTTTTCGTAGCCGCCATTCCAGTTTTTGAAGCCCGTCTCCAAGCGGTCCTTGATTTTTTCCTGCAAACTCATGGTTTGATCTCCCTTTCAAAAATGATTGTTTCGAGCTGCGAAAGGATCTGCCGCAGTCCGTGGCGTTTTTCCTTTCCCTCTTACCGTTTATGAATTTATCGTTTCGATGTTTAGAAAATGTTTGAAAATTGTTGCTGAAATGTTAAAAATCAACCAAAGTTTCGAGAAAAAACCCGCAAAGCATTGCAAACACAGGGTTCGTTTTTTCCAAGGGTCACTACAAAGTATCTATCTAATGACATGATCATTATCGTCAAATGCCCCTTTTTGGTGAAAATTATCACATTTGGAGAAACTTTAGGGGCATAACGGCGCGTGGTGCGGTCAAAATAATGGTGCGCGGATACGGCGCAAACCCCATCAAAATCGAGGAGATGCTACTATCATGGCGAGCAAGTCTCTTGTTCCGAACGCGAAGGAAGCGCTGAATCGCTTCAAGATCGAGGCGGCCTCCGATGTGGGCGTGACGCTGAAGCAGGGTTACAACGGCGACCTGACCGCTCAGCAGGCCGGCAGCATCGGCGGGCAGATGGTCAAGAAGATGATCGAAGCCTACGAGAACGGACTGAAATAACAACGGCACAACAAAAAAAGAGGCCCGAAAGGGCCTCTTTTTTGTTGTGCCGTTTGTTTGCCTCGCGCGCGGATTGCCTACCGCAGAATGATGATCCGGACGCAGCCGGCTTCGGCGAGCGGCTTGTCGTAGTAGGCCTCGACCTTCGAGAGGGGATGGCTCAGCGCCTGGGTGAGGGTGCCAAGCACGTATGTGCCGCCCTTGTCCTGCGCGTAGACGTAGACCGTCACGTCGTCGGCGACGCGATGACGCGCGCCGGCGGCGGTGTCGAGATACTGCCGCGAAAGGTTGGAGACAGTCCCGTCTACGGCGGAGAGCTTTTGGATGTCGTCCAGCGTCCCGTCGGCGGCAAAGGAGAAGTGGCAGGGGCCGTAGCTCACCGGGAAGAGCGCCTTGACCGTGGCGGTGGCGCGCCGGCCGGCAATGTCGTATTGGTACGCGGCGCTGACGTTTACCCCCGTCCCCGGCAACTCTGTCTTGGAAAGCAGCAGGCCGAAGGAGAGATGATCGCCGGTGGCGGCGTCCAGCACGAGCCGATTCACCCGCCCCTGCGCGTCGACGCCCAGATAATATACCTGCATCGAGGTCAGCCGGACGCCGTCCAGCCGCTGCGGCAGCACAAGGCGCCCCGTCTTGTTGGCGCGCTCCAGAATGATGATTTCGGGCGAGAGCGTCCGGGTCCCCAACTGGCCGGCCGCCAGGTCAAACAGGCCGGGCGCGCCGCTGTTGTAGCGCGTCAGCGTCTGCACCCTCGGCGTCCCGTCCTCGTAGCGGACCTGCACCGCCAGACTGATGCTGTCGGACCAGTCGCGCTCCGCGGGGAGTTCCCGGGTCTCCCCCGTGTCGAGCAGAACGGTGACAAAGCGGCGCTGCGACACGGCGCCCGCGGCGTCGGTCACGGAGCGCGTCTCCGCCGCCGTGATGATTCCAATGTAGTGCTGGTCGTCGGCGCCGCCGGGGATGACGTCGGCCACGCCCTCGCGGCCCATCAGCAGCGTCACCGTCTCGCCGGGCCGGAACGAACCGGTGACGGACAGCAGCGCCTTGGCCTCGTCTGTCTCGAGCGTATAGGTCGCGCCGTCCACGACGACCTGGGCCGGCGCGTCCCGGTTCGGCAGCGCCTTCTCGTAGAGGCCCGTCACCCGCGTGGAGTAGGCCCGCGCCACCTGGTAGCCAGGCACGTGGTAGAGGATGTCGTAGGGCCGCAGCGCGGAGACCGCGGCGGTCGAACCGTCCTTTTGCAGCGAGAGCGCGGCGGGGTTTAGCCCCAGGGCCCGCAGACTGGCGTCGGGGCTCTCGCCCAGCGTGACGGGACCCTCAAATTTGTCCGCCAGCATCTCGTCCAGCACCACGCTCTGGTAGCCGAGCGTGGCGACCAGTTTGCCGCCCTGCTTTTGCGGCGTGTCCAGCAGCGTGTAGAGCAGCGTCATGGCCTCGCCGCGCGTGATCACGTGGCCGCGCGTGGCGTCGATCGCCGCCGTCAGTTCCAGACGGGCGGCGAGAGAGAGCTGCGTCTGCGGATAGGGGCCGGTCAGGTCGCTCGCCGTGTAGCCCAGCAGGCGCAGCGCCACGGTGACCGCCTCCTCCACCGTGAGCGTGCGGTCCGGCCCAAACGTGCCGTTCGGATAGCCCCGCATGTACCCGGCCAAAGACGCGGCGCGGATGTAGGAGGCCGCCCAGTGCGTGTACGGCACATCCTTAAACGGGGAGATCAGCGAACCGGACGCCACCTGGTCCCGCATCGGCGAGAGCGCGATGCACATCTTGGAGAACTGGGCGCGCGTCAAACGGTCGCCGAGGCCGAAGTCCCCGTTCGGATAGCCGTGCATGACGTTCAGCAGGGACATGATCTGTTGGATGTCCGACTCCGGCTGCTCCGGCGGCGCGGCCGCGGCCGTGACGCCGCCCGCCAGTACCGCCGCCGCCAGACAAAACGCAAATATCCTTCTTCGACTTTTCTTCATGGACGGATCCCCCTGTTTGTTTCTTTACTCATAACGCAGCGCGTCGATGGGATTCAGTTTGGAGGCCTTGGAAGCGGGGAAGTACCCAAAAATGATGCCGATGCCGGCGGAGACGGAGAAGGCCATCAGGACGGCGGTGGGTGTGGGCACCACGGTGAAGCCGATGAGCTGGCCGACGAGATAGGCCCCCGTCATGCCGAGTAAGATCCCAAACGTGCCGCCCAGCGCGCTCGTGACCGCCGCCTCGATGATGAACTGACCGCGGATGTCGCGGCGCTTGGCGCCCAGCGACTTGCGGATGCCGATCTCCCGTGTGCGCTCCGTCACCGACACCAGCATGATGTTCATGATGCCGATGCCGCCGACCAGCAGCGAGATCGCCGCGATGCCAACCAAAATGGAGCTCATCATCCCGAGCAGCTCATTCACTTGATCCAGCATCTCGTTCATGCTGGTGACGCGGTAGGCGTCCTCGCTCTGGTAGACCTGGTAGAGCTTGCTCTTCAGCAGCTCAACCGCCGGTTCCACCTGGTCGCCGTCGGAGGCCGAGAGGTAGTAGGTGCCGCCCATCTGCCGGAACATGCGCAGCGCCAGCGTGTACGGGATGAAGACGCAGTCGTCGTCCCCGCCCTGCACGCCGCCGCCCGTCTCCTTCAGCACCCCGACGACGTCGAAGATGTTGCCGCCAAGGCGCACCTGCTGGCCGACGGGGTCGTCCTCACCGAAGAGCTCCGAGGCGACATAGCTCCCGATCACGCAGACCTTTTGGCGCCGTTCCATGTCGATATACCCCAAAAACCGCCCGTTTTCCACCTCTTTGTTGCGGATCTTGTCGTAATCCTCACCTGTGCCGTTCAGCGTGGTCGTGAGGCTGCTGGCGCCGTTTTTCATTGTCACGGAGGAGGCGACGTACGGGGAAACGAAACGGAGCTGTTCCGGATAGTCGTCCACCCACTCGTAGAGATCGTCGGCCGAGACGGTGCGGTTGGAAGAACGGCCAAAGACGTTGACCGTGATCAGATGCGCGCCGAAGCTCTCAAAGGTGGAGGACATCTCGCCGGAAAAACTGCTCATCACGCTGACGAGCACAATGACGGAGGCCACGCCGATGATGATGCCCAGCATCGTGAGAAAGGAGCGGAGCTTGCTGGTGCGGATGCTCTTCAGCGCCAGCAGAAAATATTGTTTGATGTCCATCTGGTCCCTCCCTGTGCCATCGGGGAATCTCAATATCAATCATCACATGCCGGAACAAAGGCCGCCGGCGTCAGGACGGCGGCGCGGCCACCCGCTCGTCGGAGACGATCTTTCCGTCGCTGATGCCGACCACGCGCTGGGCCATCAAAGCGATCTTGCTGTCGTGCGTGATGAGCACGATCGTGTTGCCCTGCGCGTTCAGGTTGCTCAAAAACTGGAGCACCTCGATGCCTGTCTTGGAGTCCAGCGCGCCCGTGGGTTCGTCGGCCAAAATGACGGAGGGGTCGCCCACCAGCGCCCGGGCGATCGACACGCGCTGCTGCTGGCCGCCGGAGAGCTGGGAGGGCAGGTGGTGCAGCCGGTCCAGCAGGCCGACGCGCGCGAGCGCCTCCTCCGCCTTCTCCCGCCGCCGCCGCGCGGAGTACCCGCCGTACTGGAGCGGCAGCTCCACGTTTTCCAGCACGTTCAGCTTGGCGATGAGGTTGTACTGCTGAAAGACAAAGCCGAGACGCCGGTTGCGGATGTCGGCCAGCTTGTTGTCGGACAGCGCCCCGACGTCCTCTCCGTCCAGCAGATAACTGCCCGCGGTCGGCACGTCGAGACAGCCGATGATGTTCATCAGCGTCGATTTGCCGGAACCGGACTGCCCGACAATCGCCACGTATTCGCCCTTTTGGATCGTCAGGGAGATGCCGTCCACCGCGCGGACCTCGTTCTCCCCGGTGTTGTATATTTTGTAAATACTTTCCAGTCTTATCATCGACGTCAACCCACGCCGCGGCTGAAGGAGGCGGTTCCGCCGCCGGCCGGCATGGCCGGCCGGGTGCCGCCGCCCATACCGCCGCCCATGCCTCCACCCATACCGCCGCCCATGCCGCCGCCTACGCCGAGGAAGCTGTTGTTCGTGTTGGAGATGTTGACCTGCGTCGCGACCACATCGCCTTCGCGCAGGCCGTCCGTGATCTCGATCCACGTGTCGTCGTTGATCCCCGTGCGCACCTGGATGTAGATGTAACCGGCCGGGGCCTCCGCGCGGCTGGCCGAGGGTCTCTCGCCGGCGTCCGCGGGCATCTCCGTCGCGCCGTCCGCACCGGCGGTCTGCTCCCCGGCCGCCGCGTTCCCCGCGCCGGCGGGGGCGCCGCCGTCTGTGGTGCCCTCCGCGCCGCCGCCGAAGCCGCCGCGTCCGCCAGCGTCGGCAGGGGCGCCGTCCGGGCCCTCCGCGCCGCCGCCGTAGCCGCCGCGTCCGCCAGCGCCGGCGGGGGCGCCGTCCGTGCCCTCCGCGCCGCCGCCATAGCCGCCGCGTCCGCCGGCGGGGGGTCCGCCCTCTGTGCCGCCGCCAAAACCGCCGCCAAAGCCGCCCTCGGCGGACGCCGACGACAGCGCGTGCTCCTGCCGCGCCGCCTCTTCCGTCTGGCCCTCCACGAGCTTCAGCAACACGAAGTTGCCACGGATCACGGCGGCGGCGGGTACGCGCAGTACATTTTCCGCCGTCTCAAACAAAATGGCGCCGTTCACGTTCATCCCGGGCAGCAGGCCCTCGTGTTCCTCGATGACCACCTTCACCGGATAGGTGGTGACGCCGTTTTGCGTGGTTCCCAGCATGCTGATGCTGTCGACATGCCCTGTGAAGACGCTGGTCGGCAGCGCGTCGGCGGTCACCTCCACCGTCTGGCCCACCTCGACGCTGCTGATGTCCAGCTCGTCGACGTTGATGTCGAAGGTCACCTGCGACATGTCGGCGATGATCGCCATCACGGTGCGCGTGTTCGTCGTGTCCAGCGTATCGCCCGCCTTGGACGTCTTTTTCAGCACCGTCCCGCTGATGGGGGCGGTGATCACATAGTCGTCAAGCTGCGACTCGGCGTTCTCCAGGCTGAGCTGCGCGTCCTTGACGCTCAGGGAGGCCGAGCGGATCTGCAGTTCCGTCGAATTGCCGGAGTCAAAGGTGACCACGGCCAGCCGCTGGTTGGCGGAGACGCGGTCGCCCTGGCGTACGGTGAGCCCCTGGATCTTGCCGCCGGACCGGGCCGTCACCGTCTTGGTGTCGAGGTAGCCGATGGTCCCGGCGTCGTTGCAGGCGACGCTGCCCACCAGCGCCGTCGCGCGGTCCCCCTCGCCGACGGCGCCCGGGTTGTCGAGCAGGATCTCCACGCTGCGCACCGGCGCGCCGGTGGCGGAGACGGAGACGGCGTCGTACACGCGGCGCACCGAGCCGGCGATGGCGATGTCGCTGTCTTCGAGGTACACCCGGGCGGCGGCGCCCACCGTCAGCGCGGCGGCGTCGCCCTCGTTGAAGGGCAGCGTGAGCAGCAGGTGGTCGCTGTCCACGATGTCGGCCACGCGGCCGCCGGTCTGGATGTTGTCGCCGTCCTCCACATAGAGCGCCGTGATGATGCCGCCGATGGAGGCGGTGATGTTCGGATAATCGACCTTGGTGCCGTTTAGCGTCTGCTCATACGAGAGCTCGGCCCGCTCCAGCGCCGTCTGGGCCTTGTCGATGTTGTTGATCGCGTTTTCCGGGTCGATCCGGTACAGGATGTCCCCCTTTTCGACCACCTGCCCCTCTTCAAAGGGAGACTCCAGGATCTCCCCCTGCACCAGGGCGATGACCTCGTACTGGTTGTTCGGCGCAATGACGCCCGGCCCGCTGATCGACACGGAGATGTCGCCGCGCGTGACCGGATTGTCTATGTACTGCGTCGTGCTCTCGGCCACCGGGCGGCTGCGCCACAAGTACAAGAGGACAACGGCCACGGCCAGCACCACCGCGGCGATGAGGATCTTCTTGAGGCGTTTGCCCTTTTTGCGT
>JAITDM010000260.1 GCA_031282535.1 Oscillospiraceae bacterium | reverse complement strand
CCGCCGCCGCCGCGCGCGCCGGGTCGGCGTCGGGCGTGCGCAGCATCTCGCCGCACAGCCCGGCCACGGACTCGACCAGCGCCGCCTTGAGCAGCGGGACAAAGAGCCACAGCTCTTTCTCCGAGAGCGGCCACACCGTCTGCGCGCCCGCGAGGTAGCGCCCGACCCGCACCCTGGTGACGACATTTTGCCCCGCGCGCGCCAAACCGGCCGCGAGCGTGTACACCGCCGGCAGCCCGGTCCGCCGGTCCGCCGGGAACCGCCCGGCGCCCCGCAGCGCCAGCATGGCCTCCCGCGCGGCGCGTTCCACGAGGTAGCGGTTGTCGAGCAGCCACTCGACGGCCTGCGGCGTGTGCGCCTCCCCGGCCGACCGGGCCGACAGCTTCAGCGCCGCCGCCCGGATCGTCCGGAGCTGCCGCCCGAGCCGCCCGGCCAACCGCGCGCCGCGCGCCGTACCTTTGCGCTGCAGCGTGCGCGCCGTATTTTTGGCGTACTGCCCGAGCCGCGCCTCCTCCACCTGGATCCCCACATCTCCGGCCGACATAGACGACACCCACCTCCGACGTTTCCCGCGCGCCGGCGCCGCGCGCCGGCCGCTTTGTCTATCATGGCCCGCCGGCGGGGCGGCTATACCGGCGCCGTCCCGCCGGCGGGCCATCCCCGTCTTGACAAGACAAAATCGGAGCGCGCATAATGGGGTAGAGGCGTTGCAGGCAACGCCCCGGTACATGGAGATACCCGTAGAAAGACAAGAGAGAAAGGGGGGGCCTCATGACACTGTCCGAGAGAGCCGGCCATGTCGTGCGCGCTTTGGAGGCGCGCTATCCGGACGCCACCTGCGCGCTCACCTATGAAAAGGACTACGAACTGCTGTTTTCCGTGCGGCTGGCCGCCCAGTGCACGGACGCGCGCGTAAACATCGTCACACAGACGCTGTTTCGCACCTATCCGACGCTTCAGTCCTTCGCCGAGGCGGACCTGCCCGCGCTGGAGGAGGCCGTGCGGCCGTGCGGATTTTTTCGCATCAAGGCCCGGGACATCCGCGCGTCGGCCCGCATGCTGCTGGAGACGTTCGACGGGCGCGTGCCGGACACCATGGAGGACCTGCTGCGCCTGCCCGGCGTGGGGCGCAAAACCGCCAATCTCATCCTGGGCGACGTGTACGGCCAGGGCGGCATCGTGGTGGATACGCATTGCATGCGCATCGCCAACCTCCTAGGGCTCTGCCACGCGAAGGACCCGCACAAGGTCGAGCGGGCGCTCGACCCGCTGATCCCCAAGGAGGCGCAGTCGGCCTTCTGCCACCGGCTGGTGTGGCACGGGCGGGACACCTGCGTCGCGCGGCGGCCCCGCTGCGGCGACTGTGTGCTGCAGGCGTACTGCGATTTTTTCCACCGCGGCGCGTGACAGGACGCCGCGCGGTTTCGCCAAAAAACCCGGAAATTTTTTCGGGTTTTTCCGCACGGGGCTCTTGACAGGATGGTGGGATTGGCGTACTATATATATGCGTCTGATTCAGGCCTGGCGCAACATATGGTATGCCGAAAGCCCTATGACAGGAGTGACCCCCATGAAAACGCAGACCCTCGCCATTCGCGAAATCCGCAAGCGCGACGGACGGATGACATCTTTCGACCTGGACAAAATCTCCTCCGCCATCTCGCGCGCCTTCATGGCCACCCACCACAACGCCCGTTTGGAGGAGTCCGAGCGGCTGGCCTTCGAGGTGGCCGCGCTGCTGAACGAGGAGGGCCCGCAGGCCCCCGACGTCGAGCACATCCAGGACACGGTGGAGCGGGTGCTCATCGAAAACGGCTACGTACAGACCGCCAAAGCTTACATCCTCTACCGCGCCGAGCGTTCGCGCGTGCGCGAGATGAACACCCGGCTGATGAAGATCTACGAGGACATCACCTTCCGCGACGCCTCCGACTCCGACATCAAGCGGGAAAACGCCAACATCGACGGAGACACCGCCATGGGCGCCATGCTGAAGTACGGTTCCGAGGGCGCCAAGCAGTTCTACGAGATGTTTGTCCTCAAACCGGAACACTCCGCCGCCCACCGCGAGGGCGACATCCACATCCACGACCTCGACTTCCTGACGCTGACCACCACCTGCTGCCAGATCGACATCGTCAAGTTGTTCCACAACGGATTTTCCACCGGCCACGGCACGCTCCGCGAGCCGAACCACATCTCGTCCTACACGGCGCTCTGCTGCATCGCCATCCAATCGAACCAAAACGACCAGCACGGCGGCCAGAGCGTGGTCAACTTTGACTACGGCATGGCGCTGGGCGTGGCCAAGACCTATGTCCACCTCTACCGGGAGAATCTGGCCCGGGCGTTCGAGATGCTCGCCGGGCTCGAGGACGCGGAGGCGCGCGTGCGCGCCGCGATGGAGGCGATCCTCGCCGAGACGGGCCTGCGGCCCACGATGGCGGGGGGCGGCGACTACCGCGCCGCCGAGCACGCGCGCTGGCTGCCCGAGATCGATGAGGACACCCTGACCCGCGTGCAGGACTTTGCCGAGGCCCACGCGCTGAAGGAGGCGGACCACGCCACCTACAAGGCCATGGTCGCCTTCATCCACAACCTCAACACGATGCACTCCCGTGCCGGCGCCCAGACGCCCTTTTCCTCCGTCAACTACGGGCTGGACACCTCCCCGGAGGGGCGGATGGTGATCAAAAACGTGCTGCTCGCCACCGAGGCCGGGCTGGGCCACGGGGAAACCCCGATCTTTCCGATCCAGATCTTCCGGGTCAAATCCGGCGTCAGCTTCAACCCGGGCGATCCGAACTACGACCTCTTCAAACTGGCCTGCCGCGTCAGCGCCTCGCGCCTGTTCCCCAACTTCTCCTTCCAGGACGCGCCCTTCAACGCCGCCTACTACAAGGAGGGCCGGCCGGAGACCGAGATCGCCTACATGGGCTGCCGCACCCGGGTGATCGCCAACGTATACGACCCAAGCAACGAGATCTCCAACGGCCGCGGCAACCTCTCGTTCACGAGCATCAACCTGCCCCGTCTGGCCATCAAGGCCAAGGGGGATGTGTCGGCTTTCTTCGAGGACCTGGAGCGCAAACTGAACCTGTGCATCGACCAGCTCTACGAGCGCTTTCTCATCCAGGCCCGCAAGAAGGTGCGCAACTTCCCGTTTCTCATGGGCGAGGGCGTGTGGATCGGCTCGGAGGCGCTCGACTGGGACGACGAAGTGGGACAGGTGCTGCGGCACGGCACGCTGACCGTCGGTTTCATCGGGTTGGCGGAGGCCCTGAAGGCGCTCGTCGGTGCGCACCACGGGGAGTCCGAAAGGGCGCAGAACCTGGGGATTGAGATCATCAGCAGCATGCGCGCCCGGCTGGACGAGGAGAGCCGCCGCCGGCAGATGAATTTCACGCTGATCGCCACGCCGGCCGAGGGTCTCTCCGGGCGCTTTGTCAAGCTGGACCGCGCGCGTTTCGGCCTCATCGAGGGCGTGACGGACCGCGACTACTACACAAACAGCTTCCATGTGCCGGTCTATTTTCCGGTGACCGCGTTTGAGAAGATCCGTCTGGAGGCCCCCTACCACGCGCTCACCAACGCCGGGCACATCACCTATGTGGAGATGGACGGCGACCCGCTGCAAAACCTCGAGGCTTTCGAGCAGGTCGTGCGCGCCATGCAGGCCTCCGGCGTGGGGTACGGCTCCATCAACCACCCGGTGGACCGCGACCCGGTGTGCGGGTTCTCCGGCATCATCGCCGGCCACCAATGCCCCGGCTGCGGCCGCCACGAGGACGACGGCGTCCCGTTTGAGCGCATCCGCCGGATCACCGGTTACCTCGTCGGCACGCTGAACCGCTTCAACAACGCCAAACGCGCCGAAGAAAAGGACCGCGTCAAGCACTGCTGACGCACGCTCCGCCCTCTGCCGCGCGTAAACACGCATCAAAAAGCGCCTTGTTTGCCAAGGCGCTTTTTGGCATTATTGGGCGTCATATCGACCACACGGGAACAATCGCCGTGTTTCGGTCAACCGCCGAAAGTTCACGTTTTGTGCACACAATCGCACCCGTGCCGCGGGGCAGCCGCGCGCTGTCAAGCACTTTGAACGCACCCGCAAGTTCCGCCGGCGGCGAGGCAGTTTTCT
>JAITDM010000217.1 GCA_031282535.1 Oscillospiraceae bacterium | reverse complement strand
GGCCCTGCCGTTCCACCAGTCTGTCATGACCAGACCCTTGAAGCCCCACTCGTTTCTCAAAATGTTGGTCAGCAAATCGTAAGACGCCTCGGTGCGGGTGCCGTTCAAATAGTTGTACGAGGTCATGACGCAGCCGGGATCGGCCTCCTTCACCGCGATCTCAAAGCCCTTGAGATAGATCTCGCGCAGGGCGCGCTCGGACACCTGCGAGTTCGTATTGTAGCGGTTTGTCTCCTGGTTGTTGGCGGCGAAGTGCTTGATGGTCACCAGGCCGCCTCTGCCCTGTACGCCCCTCGTGACGGCCGCCGCGCTCTTGCCCGCCACCAGCGGGTCCTCCGAATAATATTCGAAGTTGCGGCCGTTACGGGGATTGCGGTGGATGTTCAAACCGGGCGCGAGCCATATGTCCACCCTGTTCAGTTCCATCTCGG
The DNA here is from genome assembly GCA_031282535.1 of Oscillospiraceae bacterium. GTDB lineage: Bacteria > Bacillota > Clostridia > Oscillospirales > UBA929 > JAIRTA01. The sequence continues at coordinate 3,118 of JAITDM010000217.1, read as the reverse complement.
CGCCAACCGCGGCGCCGACCGCCTCCATCAGCTTCTCGTTCCACGTGCAGGCCAGCAGCGTTCCGATCGGGAAACTGGTGGCTTGCACGGTCCTGCTGCCAATCACGCCGATTCGCAGGCCGGCGGGGCCGTCGGCCGTGTTCACTTCAGGGATGCCGTACTTGGCCAACTTCCCGATGGCTCCGGTCCCGTTCGCAAGGATGGAACTGCCCTGATGCCTGCTCATCACGCGCAGTTCGGCGTCCGTCATCTGCGCCACAAAATCGTACAGGTACCCCGGTTGACGATAGACGTCCTCCAGCGCGATCGTGCCGCCGCCCGTCCACGGCACCCGGGCAACAGGCGCCGCGGGACCCGGGTCGGGGTTCGGGGCGCCGGGCGTCGGAGCGCCGTCCGCCGGCGTCCAGTCGGTCGACTGGTATGTGCCGCTCACCGGGTCGACAAGGCGGTTGAACGCGGTCGGCGGCGTCAGCCGCTTGGACAGCTGTTCCGTCACGCGAAGCGCGGCCTGTGTGTACCGGCCGGCCGCGGCGCTCTTGGTCGCGTTTTTGATGGAATTGCCAATGTAGATGTCGTAATCGCCAGCCTCCAGCACATAGGCCGATATGGCGCCGGTCTTGCCGACGTCGTCGTAGGACGCCATGCTGCGGATGGGGAACCGCATTTGCACGGTTTCGCTTTTCCCAACCTCCAGCAGGGACGTCTTCGCAAACGCCGCCAACGTAAACGCGGGCTTGTTCAATGCGCCCGCCGGCGCGGCATAGTAGACCTGCAGCACCTCTTTGCCGGGATACGGGCCGTTGTTCGTCACCTTGGCCGTGGCGACCAACTCGCCGCCCTCCACCGCGACGGCTTTGTCCGTGATCGCAAACGTGGAATAGGACAGCCCGTAGCCAAATTCATATTTTACCTTTTCATAGTTGGGGTCCGCCGTCGCGAAGTAGCGGTAGCCGACATATATGTCGTCGGTATACTGGGGGTTTGACTGCGCAAAGGTCGCGGACGACGGGTAGTCGCCGATGCTGCGGGCAAAGGTGTCCACCAGCTTGCCCGACGGGTTGACCGCGCCGCAAAGCACGTCGGCCAAGGCGTTGCCGCCCTCCATGCCCGGGTACCAGGCGGCCAGCACCGCGCTGACGTGCGCATAGTTTTCCACCCACGTCATGTCGATCGCGTTGCCCGCATTCATGACCACGACCACATGGTCAAAGGCGTCGTTCACCCGCTGCATCATCGTGGTCTCATCCGCGGAGAGCAGGTACCCGCCGGCGCCGGCGCTCAGATCGGACGCCTCGGCCGTCCAGCGGCGGATAACCACGACCGCGACGTCATGGGTCTGCGCGGCGGCGTCCACCGCGGCGGCGCTCGGGTTGACGCCGCCGTCCGCGACCGACTGCAGTTTGCCTTCGTCTTTTCGGTTGTTCAGCCCCGCCAAGAGATCCACGACATAAGGCGCCGTGACCTCGCCGGAACCGCCGCCGTATGTGATGAACCCGTCTTTTCCGAAGCCGTCGGTCGGATACGTGCTGCCATTCATGTGCCGTGAAGGCCCGAACACGGCGACTTTGGCGGCAGGCCCGAGCGGAAGAATCCCTTTATTTTCCAGTAGTACGATACCCTCCGAGGCCGCCAGGCGCGATATGCTGGCGTTGTCAGGGATCGCGGTGGCCGATACGGTCGTGGGGAAACCCGCCATGACGCTTGAGAGCAGCATGATCACCAATACCAGTGAGATTCCCTTTCGCTTCATTCCCAATACACCCCTTTTCAATTCGTAAGGTCGCCAACAGTTTAGCACCATCCTACATAAACGTCAAGCGACCAGCGCAAAAAATGGTGCAACAACGTAGAACCCCCCCATCGCGGCGATTTTCTCACAAGATCACGAACGTCACGCCATTGTTGTGGCGTTCGACGTCCGGGTCGCGGCGCAGCTCGCCGCAGTGGGCGAAGGCCGCGCGGGTGGCCTCGTCGAAGATGGAGAACTGTTCGCCCGTCACGACGGCGCGGATCTGGCGTTTTTGCAGCAGCCGCCCCAGATAGGCGCGCGCCTCCACCCGGATGCGGCCGCCCGCGCCGGTGGAGCCGTACCCGTGGATGAGCTTCAGCGCGGCGTACTCCAAGCTGCGCGCCGCGTGGATCTCGTAAGTCAGCCGACGGATCGCCGCGTCGCACGTCGGGTGGCCCTCCTCCAGATTGATCGTCCTCAGTCCGCTGCGCATCGCGTCACAAACCTTTCAAAAAGCCGCCCGTGGCCGGGCAGCGCGGGATCCCCCGGCCCCATCCGCTCCGGGTGCCACTGGACGCCCCAGACGGGCGCGTCCCGCCCCTCGACGGCCTCGATCACCCCGTCGTCCGCCCAGGCCGTCGGGATGAGTCCGCCGCCCGGCCGGTCCACCGCCTGGTGGTGGGCCGAGTTGGTCGGAAACCGCGCGCCGAACAGCGCGTGCGGGAAACCGCCGGGCGCGGCGCGGACCATGTGCGTGACGCCGCTGTGGCAAAGTCCCCGCTGGGCGGGCAGATCCTGAATCAGCGTGCCGCCCAGGAAGACGTTGATCGCCTGTATGCCCCGACAGATGCCGAGCACCGGCCGGCCGGCCGCGCAAAAGGCCTCGAACAAGGCGCGCTCCCAGTCGTCGCGCGCCCGGTCCGCCTGCACCGTATCGTTCAGCACCGTCTGTCCGTAGGCGGCCGGATCCGGGTCCTCCCCGCCGGTCAGCAGCAGACCGGCGAAGGCGCGGGCGTGGTCCGCCGCGTCGTCCGGCGCGCAGGCGCACGCCGGCAGCCCGCCGGCCCGCCAAACGGCGTCGGCGTAGGCGCGCGGCAGCCGCACATACGGCGCGCCCGTTTCCGTCTGCCCCAGACCGCCCATCAGCAGGATGCGGGGACGCACAAGCATAAAAAGACTCCTTTCAGTGCAAAGACGGGCGGCCCGGTCGGCCGTCCGTCTCTGTCGACCCCGGGGGGCCGGTTCAGTTTGGTTTGGTTTGCTCTATGCAGTCTATGTAGCGGACGCCTCCGGCGGTTCTCCGGCGGGCGCCGTCAGGGCCTCCAGGCGCGTCGCCAGCCCCTCAAACAGGCCGTCCACCCGCGCCATCGTCTCGCGGATGCGGGTGAG
>JAITDM010000056.1 GCA_031282535.1 Oscillospiraceae bacterium | reverse complement strand
CCTTCGGCGGCGTGGACGCCTTCCCGCTGTGCATCCGCTCCCGCGATGTGAACACCATTGTCGACACGGTGGCGCTGCTGGCCGGTTCCTTCGGCGGGATCAATCTGGAGGACATCTCGGCGCCGCGCTGTTTTGCCATCGAGCGGATGTTGAAAGAGAGGCTCGATATCCCCGTTTTCCACGACGACCAGCACGGCACGGCGGTGGTCACGGCGGCCGCGCTGCTGGGCGCCATGCGGCTGCTCGGCCGGCGCCTCGCGGACCAGACGGTCGTCGTCTGCGGCGTGGGCGCCGCGGGGGTGGCCGTGGCGCGGCTGCTGCTCCGGATGGGCGTGGGGGAGATCATCCTGTGCGACCGGCGGGGCGCCGTCTACGAGGGCCGCGACGGGCTGAACGAGGAGAAGCAGGCGATGGCCCGGTTGACCAACCGGTCCCGCCGGGCGGGGTCTCTGGCCGACGCGCTGCGCGGCGCCGACGTATTCATCGGGGTGTCCGGGCCCGGCCTTGTCACGGCGGAGATGGTGCGCGCCATGCATCCGGCGCCGGTCGTCTTTGCCATGTCCAACCCGACGCCCGAGATCTGGCCGGCGGAGGCCCGGGCGGCGGGGGCCTCGGTGATCGGCACGGGCCGTTCGGATTTTCCGAACCAGATCAACAATGTGCTGGCGTTTCCCGGCATCTTCCGGGGGGCGCTGGATGTGCGTGCCTCCGACATCAACGACGAGATGAAGCTGGCCGCCGCGCGGGCCATTGCCGGGCTCATCGACGACAGCGCGCTGGCGGCCGACTGCATCATTCCCACCGCCTTCGACCCGAGGGTGGGTCCCGCCGTCGCCGCCGCCGTCGCCGCCGCCGCCCGTGCCTCCGGAGTGGCCAGGGAATGAGAGTTTGAATAGGGTTGAATCATTTGCATGATTCCGCCCGTGCCTCTGGAGCGGCCAGGGAATGAAATGATGAGATTTTTGAGAGGGGCGTGTTTGGGGTGACCGCGAAGATGGTGCATTGCAACATCAATGTGACGGATCTCGACCGCAGCATTGCGTTTTATCACCGGGCGTTGGGGCTGGAGGTCCAGCGGCGGCGGGCGTCGCAGGACGGTTCGTTTTCCCTCGTGTACCTGGGCGACGGCCAGACGGAGTTCGCGATCGAGCTGACCTGGCTGCGCGACCATCCGCAGCCCTATGACCTGGGGGAAAACGAATCCCACATCGCCTTCACGGTGGACGATTACGACGGCGCCCACGCGCGTCACGCGGAGATGGGCTGCATCTGTTACGAAAATACGGAGATGGGACTGTATTTCATAAACGATCCGGACGGTTACTGGCTGGAGATCCTCCCGGCGCACCGCCGGCCGCCGGCTGCGGCGAACTGAAAACAGGAGCGTAGTGTATGCCCGATTATGATTTTTATCTGGTGAACCGCCGCGTCTTGAACGACCCGGAGGAATATGTCGAGACATGCGACCGGCAGTTTGAGCGGCGCGTCAAGATGGCGGCGGACCACATCGCCGACCACCTGGAAGAGAGCCCCGTCGTGCTGTTGTCCGGGCCGTCCGGGTCCGGCAAGACGACGACCGCGAAACTGTTGGAGCGGGATCTGCGCGCGAAGGGCGTGCTGACGCACGTCATCTCCCTCGACAACTATTACCGCACCGTGGAGCTCGCCACCCACCCGCGGGACGAGGAGGGCGGCGTGGATTTCGAGGCGCCCGAATGCCTGGACATTCCGCTGCTCACGCAGCATTTTTCCGACCTGGCCGAGGGGCGGGAGATCCTGGTGCCCAAGTTCGACTTTCCCAAACAGGCCCGGGACGAGAGCCGTGCGGTTCCGCTCCGGCTGGGGCCGCACGACGTGGCCATTTTTGAGGGGATCCACGCGCTGAACCCGATGCTCTCCGGGCCGATCGGCGCGCGGGCGCAGAAGCTGTACGTCAGCGCCCGCTCCAACATCGTGCGGGACGGGCAGATCTACTTCAAGGGGACATGGATGCGCCTGATCCGCCGCCTGATCCGGGATGAGAAATTCAGAGGCGCGCAGTCCGCGTATACGATGTCGCTCTGGGCCAACGTGCGCCGCGGGGAGAAGAGATACATCTCCCCGTTCAAAGACGGCGCCGACATCGTGATCGATTCCTCGCTGCCCTACGAGGTCTGCGCGCTGAAACCCTTTGCGCTGCCGCTGACGGCGCAGGTGCCGGCGGAGTGCCAGCGGCGCGCAGAGCTGCTGGACATCCATCCGCGGCTGCTGCTCTTCGCCGAGCTCGACGAGCACCTGCTGGCGCACGACTCGCTGCTGCGCGAGTTCATCGGCGGCGGAACGATCCAATATTGATGCGAAAACTGTCAAAAGATCATGTGGCAGTTCTTAAAACGATCAACTATGACAAGGGGGCGAAACGCATGGATCCAAAGGTAAAAGAACTTCTGGACAGGATCCGGGAGACGGCGTCCACGGCGGGCGGGGTCGCCTACTATGGGCTGGACGTCGCCGGCAAGAAGGCCGGGGAGGTCTGGGACGTCACGAAGCTCAGGTGGAAGCGGACCGACCTGAAGGCGGACGTGTACCGGCTCTGCCGCGAAGTCGGCGAGATCGTCTATGCCGCGCACGCAAACCCCGACGCGTCCACGGACAAGCTGGACGGCCTTCTGGCGGCGCTGGACGAGAAGCATGAGACCATTGCGGACCTGACGCGGCAGATCGAAGAGAGGCGGCAGGCCCGCGTCTGTCCCAATCGGGACTGTGCCGCCGCCGCCGCGCCCGGGGACGCCTTCTGCCGGCGCTGCGGGACGCCGCTGCGCGCGGAGAAGGAGGAGGACTGATGGTCCCGCGGGACTGTGAGGACGCTCTGCTGTTTCTGCGCGCGCGGCTGCGCGGGTTTACGCCCGAAGTGCTGCTGATTTTGGGTTCCGGCCTCGGGGCCCTGGCCGGCGAAGTCGCGGCGTCGGCCGACCATGTGACGGGGGCGCCGTGCGCGACCGGCAGCAGGCGGCCGGGGGAGTCCGGCGGCGAGGGGCGGCCGGTGATCGTGCCCTGCGGGGAGATCCCGGGGTGGCCGGCGTCCACGGCCCCCGGCCACGCGGGGCGCCTGGTGTTTGGTCTGCTGGCCGGCCGCCGCGTGATGGTCATGCAGGGGCGTTTGCACCATTACGAGGGCCATGAGATGGCCGCGATCGCCCGGCCGGTCTATTTGGCCGCCGCGCTGGGCGCGCGCGTGCTGTGTGTCACCAACGCGGCGGGCGCCGTCAACACCGGGTGGGCGAAGGGCGACATCATGCTCATCACGGACCACATCCGGCTCTTCGGCGACAGCCCGCTGCGCGGGGAGAACCCGCCGTCGCTGGCGCGGTTTCCAGACATGTCCGACGTCTACACGCCGCCGCTGCGGGCCGTGGCCCGCGAGGCCGCGCGCACGCTGGGGTTGACGCTACGCGAGGGCGTATACATGTTCTTCCCGGGCCCCCAGTACGAGACGCCGGCCGAGATCCGGGCCGCGCGGGCGCTGGGGGCGGACGCCGTCGGCATGTCGACCGTGCCGGAGGTCATCGCCGCGCGCCACGCCGGTCTTTCGGTGCTGGGTCTCTCGCTGCTCTCGAACATGGCGGCCGGTCTCCAGGCGGCCCCGCTGGATGGGGCCGAGGTCCTGCAGGCCGGGGAGGAGAGAGGGGCGGTCTTTTCCGCGCTCGTGCGGCGCTGCCTCGAAACGCTGCCGGAGGCGGCGCCCCGCGCCGTCTTGTAAAAGCCGATCTTATAAAAATGCGGGCGCGCCAAATAGCGCGCCCGGTTTTTTTGTGTCGCCGGCTGCGGTCGTGATGATTGCGCGGTGCTGTCGGAGAGGCCCGGCGGGGTCTCCGGCCGCGTCTCAGTCCGCGGTCTCGCCGATGTTTTGGATCTTCCGGTGAAACTCAGGGTCCTCGCACACGACGAGGATGGGCTTTGTGAAGTCCAGCGCGTACATGCCGATGTAGCTTCTGGCGTCGATGACCCGGCTGCTGTCCAGCGAGTGGAGCGCCACGTCGTAGCTTGTCTCCAGCGCGAGGCGCTGAATCTCCTGCAATTCGTTGATGTAGCGGATGAATTTCTTTGAAACCATTTGGATCCCTCCTGTTTCATTGTCAGTAGATAGTACCTTGTCGCCGCGTTGCCGCGCAGCGGCAACAAAAAACAAGAATTTGGGTTGTGGGCCCCGGTGCAACCCACGTTAGTATATCACGGCCTTTGGAAAAAAGAAAGAAAAATCCTGTCGCCCTTTTCCCGCCCGCTTTTCCCGACGGCTTTTCCCCGCCGCGTCCCGTAGAATACCAAGTATTACCAATTGATGCGAGGGGGGTTCCTATGCACAGGGGAGGACTGCGGGTGTGGGCCAAACAGAGCGGGGGAGACCAGGTGCGGCTGCTGGCCCGGTCGGGGGTCTATCCCGGGCTGCGCCGCGCCGCGCAATTGCTGCTCCGGTTTGTGATGGGGTATTTGCTGGCCAGAGCGGAGACATTCTCCGGGTGCGCGCCGTTCGGCGTCGGGTTTGCGGCGGCTGGCGGCATGGGTACGACGAGCTTTTTCGGCTTTGCCGGCGTGCTGTGCGGCTATGCCGGCATGCCGGATCTCTCGGACGGCCTTCGGTACGCGGCCGTCGCCATCCTGGTTTTCGCCGCCGGCTTTGTCTTTCAGGACGTCGGCGCGGCGCACGGGCCGATGTTCATGCCGCTGGTCACGGCGGCGGCCGGGGGCTTTGTGGGCGTCGTCTTTGTGGCGGCCGATGGCTTCCCGCTCGCGGGCGTGCTGCTCTATGTCTCCGAAGTCGCCCTGATGACGGGCGCCGCCTATTTTTTCCGCACCGTCCTGGGGCCGGCCCCGGCCGACGGAGCGGCGGAACATCCGCCGCTCGGCGTGCGCCGGCTGGTCAGTTTGCTCATCCTCGTCTCCTGCCTGTTTCTGTCGCTGTCGCGGCTCGTGCTGTTCGGCGGCCTGTCGCCGGCGCGCTGCGCCGCCATGCTGCTCGTGCTGCTGCTGTCGCGGCGCGGCGGGGTGGGCGCGGGCAGCGCCTCCGGGCTGTCCGTCGGGCTCGCGCTGGATCTCTCCGCCGGCACGCCCTTTTACGCCGCGGCCTACGGCCTCGTGGGTCTGATCGCCGGCGTCTTCCAGGGGGCGGGCAAGCCGGTCTGCGCCGGTCTCGGCGTACTGGTCACGGCCATCGCGGCGCAGTGGGTGCAGGAGGAGTCCATGCGCCTGTTTGCGGTGTGCGAGGCCGTGGCGGCCGCCGCGGCCTTTTTACTGATCCCGGACGACGCCCTGCCGTTTTTGCACGCCGGCGCGCCGCGGCGGGCGGCCGCGGCGGAGGAGGGGCGTTTGCGCGACGCCGTGCGGCAGCGTCTGCGCGGCGCGGCGGCCTCCTTTCGGTCGCTCTACGAGGCGCTGACGGGGTATTTTGCGCAGACCGGGCACAACAACGACGAGGACATCGCCACGGTCTTCGACAGGACGACCGACCGCGTCTGCCGAAAATGCGTACTGGCGGCCGTGTGCTGGGACGAGGAATCCCTCGCGACCTTCCACGCGCTCAGCGACACGGCGGCGGCCATGCTGGCGCGCGGCGCGCTGGAGCCGTCGGACTTCCCGTCGTATTTTTCCGCCCGTTGTCTCAACTTTGCCCGGTTCGTCGGCGTGGGCAACGAGGAGCTGACGGCCCTCATGTACCGGCGGCAGTTCAAGGCCAAGCTCCGGGAGAACCGCGTCCAGCTCTGCCGCCAGTACGCCGAATTGGCGCAGGTCCTGCAGTGGATGGCCGAGGAGGTGACGACCGCGCCGGTCTACGACGGCGAAGCGGAAAAACGCCTCGCGCGCTACCTGCGGTCGGCGGGGGTGGAGGGGCGCGTGACCGTGTCTGTCGGCGCCGCTCGCCGCACGCGGGTGGAGATCGTCGGGGAGAACCTGTCGGCGCTCTCGGAGAACCGCCGGGAGACCGCACAGGCGCTCTCAACGCTGCTGAGCGTGCCCCTGGGGCCGCTGGAGCAGGAGCGGGGCGTTTTTGGCGAGCGCGTCGTCCTCATGGAGCTGGAACCCCTGACGGTCGTCGTCGGCACGGCGGCCCGCCAAAAAGAGGGGCAGACCGTGAGCGGTGACAGCGGCGCCCACTTCAAGACGGACGACGGAACCCTCTACCTGCTGCTCTCGGACGGCATGGGCAGCGGGCAGGCGGCCTCGGCGGATTCGAAGCAGGCGGTGCGGCTCCTCGAACGCTTCCTGCGGGCCGGCATTCCGCCGGAGAGCGCGCTGGACACGCTCAACTCGGCGCTGGTGCTCCGGGGCGAACAGCGGATCGGGTTTGTGACCGTGGATCTGGTGGCGCTGAACCTCCTGAGCGGGGAGGTCGCGTTTTACAAATACGGCGCGGCTCCTTCGTATCTCAAGTGCGGCCGGAAGATCACCCGCGTCGTAAACGGCGCGCTGCCCGCGGGGCTCTCGGCGGGCGGTTCGGTCCCGGCGCTGGATGTCACGCGCCTGCGGGTCGGCCCCGGCGCGGTGCTTCTGCTGGCCAGCGACGGCGTGGCCGATCCGGAGGCGGACGAGTGGCTGCGCCGGCTTCTGGCCGGCTGCGGCGACGACAGCCCGCGCGCATTGGCCGGGCAGGTGCTGGAGGCCGGCGCGCGGGAACGGGGCCGGGCGGACGACATGACGGTGATGGTCCTGCGCGTGGAGCGCCGGCGCGGCAAACGTTGATTTTTGTTTGAAGAGGGAGTATAATCATGATAACCGCTTGGGGGGGTGTGTGAGCTTGGTCATAGGCCAGTATATCGACAGCTTTCTCCCCGCGATCGACGGTGTCATCCATGTGGTCCGCAACTACGCGCGGATCTTAAACGAGATGGGCGACACCTGCTATGTGGTGGCGCCGGCCGCGCCGGGGTATGTGGACAGGGAGCCCTTCGAGGTCATCCGGTTCCGGTCCGTCCGGGTGACGCGGACCCGCCGGCAGTACCGGGCCGGCGTGCCTTCGCTGGACATCCGCTACCGGCAGCAGAGCAAGGGGCTCCGGCCCGACATCGTGCACGCCCACACTCCCTTCGGCTGTGGGCTGGACGCGTTGCGCATCGCGGGGGAGATGAACATTCCACTGGTCGCCACATTCCACTCCAAGTACTACGACGACTTTCGCCAGGTGACGGGGAGCGATTCGCTGGCCAAGCTCGGCGTTCGGTATGTCGCCTGGTTTCTGCGCCGGGCGGACCTGGTCTGGACGGTCAGCGACGCCGCGGTGGAGACGCTCCGCACGTACGGGTACCGGGGGCCCGTCGAGGTGATGCCGAACGGCGTGGACGCCTTCAAACCGCCGGACGCGGAGGCGCTGGTCCGCCGGACCCGGCGGGACTTCCATCTGGACGCCGGGGCCACCTTTCTCTTTGTGGGGCAGATCATCCGGCAGAAGAACGTGCACCTCATCGTCGAGGCGCTGACGCTGCTGCGGCAAGTGTACGGCGATTTTCACATGGTGTTTGTGGGCGAGGGCAACGCCCGGGCGGAGTTGGAGACGCTGTGCCGGGAGCGGGGTCTCTCGGAGCGCGTGACCTTCACGGGGAACATCTACGACAGGGAGGTGCTGCGGGGCCTGTACCTCGCGGCGGATCTCTTTCTGTTCCCCTCTCTGTACGACACCTACGCGCTGGTCGTGCGCGAGAGCGCCGCCATGGAGACGCCCTCGCTGCTCATCGCGGGCAGTCATTCGGCGCAGGGGGTGACGGACGGGGACAACGGCTATCTGTGTCAGGCGTCGGCCGCGTCGCTGTGCGAAAAAATTTTGGACATCCTCGCCGACCGGGCGGCGCTGGCCCGGGTGTCCCGGCGCGCCCTGGAGACCCTGCCCGAGAGCTGGGAGGACATCGTCGGCCGGGTGCGCGCAAGATATACCGACATCATCGAAAATCGAAAATCATAGACAGCCGCGCGAGGAGGGTTTGAGGGGGCGCATGGAACTGATCACAAGCCGATTGTCGCTGCAGCCGTTGTCACAGAATCTCATGGCCGACGCGGTCCGCACGGGGGACCCGTGCGTGTGTCTCGGTCTGCCCGCCGACAAGCTGACGCGGGAACAGAGGCAGATGCACCGCCGGGTCTATATGGCCAAGCTGCAGATCGGTCTGCGCGCGCCGGACGCCTGGCTGCTCTGCACCTCCTGGCAGATGGTTTGCCGCCGGACGGGCGAACTGGTGGGGGAGGTCGGGTTCAAAGGCCCCCCGAAATGGGGGGAGCTTGAGATCGGCTACAGCACCCGCGCCGCCCATTGCAACCGGGGCTACATGACGGAGGCGGTGCAGGCGCTGTGCCGGTATGCGTTCCGGCAGACGATCCGCCGGGTGGAGTGCGTCGTGGCCACCACGCGGCCGGACAACGTGCCCTCGCACCGCGTGCTGATCAAAAACGGTTTTCGGCGGGCGGGGGAGCGAGACGGTCTGTTTCTCTGGAAGCTGCCGGGGCCGAACGCCCCGGAGGGCTGACGCGCCCAGTTGACAAACCCCCTCGACTGGTTCATAATGTAGAACTGCAA
>JAITDM010000051.1 GCA_031282535.1 Oscillospiraceae bacterium | reverse complement strand
GGCGCTGGCGGCGGCGGACAAGCGGATCGTGGCGCTGGACGCGGACCTCATGAGCTCGTCGGGGATGAAGCCGTTTGCCAAGGCCTACCCGGACCGTTTTGTGAACTGCGGGATCGCGGAGGCGAACATGGTGGGCGTGGCGGCCGGGCTGTCGGCCACGGGGAAGATCCCGTTTGCGCACTCGTTTGCCTGCTTTGCGTCGCGCCGCGTGTGCGACCAGGTGTTCATCTCGGCGTCGTACGCGCGGCTGAACGTGCGGATCGTGGGGACGGACCCGGGGGTGACGGCGGCGTACAACGGGGGCACGCACATGCCGCTGGAGGACATGGCGGTGCTGCGCGCGGTCCCGGAGATCACGCTGCTTGAGCCGACCGACTCGGTGCAGCTGCGCGCGCTGCTGCCGCAGTTGGCGGAGAGTTACGGGGTGTACTACATCCGGCTGATGCGGAAGAACGCGGTGTCGGTGTTTGGAGAGGGCTCGGAGTTCACGATCGGCCGCGGGGAGACGCTGCGCGGCGGCCGGGATGTGACGCTGGTGGCCTCGGGCATTTTGGTGGCGGAGGCGCTGAAAGCGGCGGACGAGCTGGCCGCCCAGGGCATCGAGGCGCGCGTCGTGAACCTGTTTACCTGGAAACCGGTCGACCGCGCGCTGCTTGAGCATTGCGCGCGCGAGACGGGCGCCGTGGTGACCTGCGAGAACCACAATGTGGTGGGCGGACTCGGCAGCGCCGTCTGCGAGGTGCTGGGGGAGACCGCGCCCGTGCCGGTGGAACGCGTGGGGGTGCAGGATCAGTTCGGCGAGGTGGGCCCGGAGGATTACCTCCGCGGCCGGTTCCGCTTAAACGCCGTGGACATCGCCGCCGTGGCCGTCCGGGCGCACCGGCGGAAACAGACATCATGAGGGGGCGCAAATGGCTGCTGGCGCTCTTTTTGATGGCCGGCGCGGTGATCGGGCTGCTGATCGGGGAACTGACCCGGTCGGTGCCCTTCTTGCAGTGGCTGAGTTTTGGGCGGAATTTCGGCCTGTCGCCGGACAACCCGCTGGTGCTGGAGCTCGTGGTGCTGCGCCTGAAATTCGGCCTGACGATTCAGCTGTCGGTCAGCGTGATCCTCTGCATGGGCGCCGCCGGGTTGCTTTACCGCCGTTTTGGGAAAAAATAATCTCACGGGGCGCCGCATCCGGCGGGCGGTTTCGGAGGTTGCCATGAAGATCATACTCGCGTCGGCCTCGCCGCGCCGGCGGATGCTGCTCGCGCAGGCGGGCCTGGCCGATTTTCTCACCTGCGAGCCCCTCTGCGACGAGACGGCGCCGGAGGGCGCCGCCCCGGAGGAGACCGTGCGCCGCCTCTCGCAGGCCAAGGCCGGCGCCGTGGCGCACCGGTACGGGGCGGACGACGTGGTCATCGCGGCCGACACGCTGGTCTGTCTGGACGGCCGGCTGCTGGGCAAGCCGCGCGACGGCGCCGAGGCGGCGGAGATGCTCGCCCGGCTGTCCGGGCGCGCGCACGAGGTGTACACCGGCGTCACCGTGCGGCGCGGCGCGCATGTGCGCACCGCGTGCGAGCGGACGGAGGTCGTCTTCCGGCCGCTGACGGCGGCGGAGATTGCCGCGTACGTGGCTTCCGGCGAACCGATGGACAAGGCCGGCGCGTACGGGATCCAGGGGCGCGGCGCGCTGATCGTGGCGCGCGTAAACGGGGATTTTTACAATGTCATGGGCCTGCCGCTGTGCCGGCTCGGGGCCATGCTGGCCGAGTTTGGCGTTGCACTGCTGGAAGGTGGAAGATAGCGTGCGTTTTTTGTTGCGGCACAAAGGTTTGCTGGCGGCCGTGGCGGCGGTGCTGCTGGTGCTTGTGCTGGCTGTCGTCTCCTCGCTCACCGGCGGCTACGCCTCGCCGGTGTCGAACCTGCTGGGCACGGTGTTCCAGCCGCTGCAGTCGGGGATCGCCAGGTTGTCGGATTCCATCGCTTCTCTCTACGGCTACATGTACGAGCATGACGCGCTGAAGGAGGAGAACGAGCGGCTGAAGATCCAGATCGCCAAGATGGAGGAGGCGGCCCGGCTGTCGGAGGCCTCGAACGACGAAAACGAACGGCTGCGCCAGTTGCTGGGGCTCTCCGAGCGGCGGCGGGATTTTGTGTTTGAATCCGCCACGATCACCGAGCGGGACGCGTCCAACTGGGCGTCCACGCTCACGCTCAGCCGGGGTTCCAGCAACGGCATCGCCCCGGGGCAGTGCGTCATCAGCGAGGCCGGATACCTCGTCGGCGTGATCAGCGAGGTGGGGGCGACCTGGTCGACGGTCACCACCCTCATCGACACCGACATGGAGGCCGGCGCGTTTATCTTCCGCACGGGCCTGTCGGCGGTGGTGGAGGGGAATTTTGACCTCATGCGGCAGGGGCTTTTGCGCATGTCGTACCTGTCGAAGGATGTGGATGTGAAAAACGGGGACCCCGTGCTCACATCCGGTATCGGCGGCAAGTACCCGCGCGACATCGTCATAGGCACGGTGACAGACCTGTACATGGACGAGACAGGCATCTCGGCCTACGCGGTCATCCGCCCGTCCGTCGAGCTGGGGAAGCTCCAGCAGGTGTTTGTGATCAAGAGCTTTGACATTTCGGAGTGACGCCCCGCGCGGCGAAGGGACGGACAGGCCCGTCTGCGCGGGCCGGCCGGGAGGGTGGCTGGGTTGCGATATCGGGGCATCGTCAAGTGGGTTGTATATGCGCTGGCCTTTTTGATCTTTCTGCTTCTGCAGACGGGCGTGCTGGTCCGTGTGCGCGTGTGGGGCGTGAGCCCCAACATCCTCCCCGTGGTGATCGCGGTCGTGGCGATGCTGGAGGGACGGGAAGCGGGCGCCGTCTACGGGTTTTTCGCCGGGCTGTGGTGCGACGCCGTCATCCCGCCCGTTCCGGCCGTGCACGCGATTTTGTTTCTGCTCCTCGGCGCGGGGGTCGGCCATGTGACGGAGAAGCTCTTTCGAAAGAATTTTCTCACGGGCTTTCTCTGTTCCCTTGTGACGCTGGCGGCCTTCGACGTGGTGTTTTTTACGGTCCTCTACCTTGTTCCGGGCCGGGCGGATCTGTACAACCTGGTCCTTGTGGCCGCGCCGGAAATCGCACTCACGGCGCTGTGCGTACCCGCGGTGTATGCGCCGCTGCGGGGCGTCGCCCGCCGATTTGGCAATGAGCCTACAGGAGAATCGTCATGAAAAGAGCCAAGTTTTTCTTTCGCATCGCGCTCCTTATGCTGATGCTCGGCGTGTTTCTGCTGGGCGCCACGGCCCGGCTGTACAACCTGCAGATCACGCACGGGGCCGACAACCTGCGCGAGGCGGAGCGCCGGCTGAGACGGACGGTGGTGCTGCCGGCGGCCCGCGGGGAGATCCTCGACCGCTACGGCCGCCCGCTGGTGGTCAACCGGCTGAGTTATTCCGTGCGCCTCGACTTAAACCGGCTCACGCAGGCCGCCGACCCCGCCGGGACATTGGACCGGCTGGTGAAGCTGATGGACGAGACGCAGACGGCGTACACCGACACGTTCCCGATCGCCGGTCCGCCCTTTGTCTACCGCGCCGATCTGACGGAGCAGGACAGCGACCGGCTCGAGGAGTTCCTTCGGCGCAAAAGCTGGGGGCCGTCCGACGCCGAGACGCTGATGGCGCAGATGCGAAAGGAGTACGCGGTGGACGACCGCTTCTCCGACACCGAAGCGCTGCGCATCGTGGGCATCCGCTACGAGCTCGATCTGCGGGCGCTGTTCGGCATGGACCCGTACCGGTACATCCCGCCCTACCGCTTTGCGGACGACGTGGACATCACCCTCGTGGGGAAGATCCGCGAACAGGGGCTCTCCGGCGTCACGATCGACACGGTTCCCATCCGGGAGTACCGCACGGAGTTTGCCGCGCATCTGCTGGGGCGGGTGGGTCAGATCCCGGAGAAGGAGGCTGCGGACTACAAGGCGCGCGGGTACGCCGCCGACGAGATCGTGGGGCTGGACGGTCTGGAGCGCGCGCTGGAGGAGTGGCTGCGGGGCACGGACGGGGTGCGGGAGGAGGAGACCACCGCCTCCGGCAAGGTGACGAACATCGTCAGCGCCCGGCCGCCGGAGCCCGGGAAGAACTGCATGCTCACGATCGACATCCGGTTCCAGGAGCAGGTGGAGTACGCCCTGGCGTCGGGCATCGCGGCCCTGCGCGAGCGGGGCGAACGGGAGGGGCTGGCCGAGGAGGAACTGGCCGGCGCCGGCGCCGCCGTGGTCATCGACGTGCCCACCGGCGAGGTGCTGGCGATGGCGTCTTACCCGACGTTCCATCTCACAAACTTTCAAAGCGACTACGCCGCGCTGCTGGAGGACCCGATGCGGCCGATGGTCAACCGGGCGCTGGCCGGCACCTACGAGCCGGGTTCCACATTTAAGATGGCGGTGTCCATTGCGGCGCTGGAGACGGGTGCGATCACACCCCGCACGCAGATTTTGGACCGGGGCCGCTACATGCGCTTTGCGCCCAGTTACACCCCCAGGTGCAGCGGCGGGCACGGGAGCGTCAATGTGTCGCGCGCCTTGCAGGTGTCCTGCAACTATTTCTTCTACGACGTCGGCTGGATGACCGGCATCGAGACGATGAACCGCTATGCGCGCGAGCTCGGGTTTGGCGAGGTCACGGGCATTGAGCTGCCCGGGGAGCGCGCCGGGAGTCTGGCCGGGCCGGCCTACTGCGCCCAGCAGGGGATCCCCTGGAACGGCGGCGACGTGCTGCAGGCGGCCATCGGGCAGTCGTACAACCAGTTCACCCCGCTCCAGCTCGCCAGCTACACGGCCACGATCGCAAACGACGGCGTGCGCTACCGGCCCCACCTGCTCGGCACCGTCAAGTCCTACGACTACGACGAGACGCTCTACGACACGCCGCTGGAGGTGGTGAAGAGCATGGATTTGAAGCCGGAGACACTGAACGCCGTCCACGAGGGGATGCGTCTGGTGACGCAGCCGGGCGGCACGGCGGCGGGCACCTTTGCGAGCTACCGGATCTCGGTGGGCGCCAAGACGGGGTCGGCGCAGAAAAAGGCGGACGGCAGCCCGGACAACGGTGTTTTTGTGGCCTACGCGCCCTTTGACGACCCGGAGATCGCCGTGGCCGTCGTCGTGGAGCGCGGCGGCGGCGCGCGCGTAGCGCCGATCGCCCGGGACATCTTCGACGCGTATTTCAACGGGCAGGACGAGATGGACTCCGTGCCCGCGCAAAACGCGCTGCGCGGCTGAGCGGCGCATGATCCGCTCCGCGCCTCTTGACAGCCGGTTTGTCCGCGTGCTACAATAAAGACTGGTTTTGTTGTGCGGGTGTAGTTCAATGGCAGAATCCCAGCCTTCCAAGCTGGTCGTGTGGGTTCGATTCCCATCACCCGCTCCAAGGGTCCGCCGGCGCCGGCTTCACGCCAACATCGACATATGTATTTCCCGCCGAACGCCAAGCAGGCGGCGCGCCCCTTCGCTCCGGCCGCTGCCGGGGCGTCTTTGCTGTCCATGCATTCAATGTACATAGGCGCCAGTAGCTCAGTCGGATAGAGCAACGGCCTTCTAAGCCGTGGGTCAGGGGTTCGAATCCCTTCTGGCGTGCCAGAAGCGATTTGTCAAGTGTAAAAATTTTATTCTGTTACAGTTCTACATCATGCGCCCGCCGCGGGTGCACCCTGCGCCGTTCCTGTGCCATGATGGTGTGTACCTCGCTTCGGATTTTGGACAAAAACCCACCGGCGCGGCTTTTGATGAGCCGCGCCGGTGATTTGCGTATTTATTGCCGATATGCTCCAAGTCCGTTTTATTTCACCCTCACGAAAGGCGCGGTGTTGCCGGGAACCAACTCGCCGTTTTGAAAATGAATGCTTGCAAATGTCGCCCGGCCGTGGTACAATGTCAGAGTACTCTAACATTGTACCACGGCCGGTTGTCTATGCGCAACCGTTGTTCTGCTGCAAAATCCGAAATTGCGGGTTATTTTCAGCCAGATTCGCGGTAGCATACGCTCCGGCATGGAACGAGAGCTTTATTATGAAAGCAAGATCGCGGAACTGCTCTGTGTTTTCGCGGAAATAACCGATCCAGGGGCGGATAAGCCGCAGTTGTCGGACGCGGATATGGCGGCTGTGGAAAAAGCGAGAACAATCCTTGACGAACGGTTTTCCGAGGCGCCCACAGCCACGTATATCTCACCGGAGGCTGGTTCACGCCACCGTTCATGACGAAGCGCGAACTCACAGACAAACTGAAAAGCCTGTACTCAGAAGCGGAGATTTGGAACGTCGGCTCTATCGCGGAGTTCCGGTGTGTGAAATAAAACAGGAGGGCAATCCCATGCTAATAAACGATATCGGTTTCATCATGCTGATGCTATTTTTCGCGCTCATGATCGGGCGGGGTTTCGTGATGGGTCAAAAAGGAATCACATTGTTGGTCATCGGACAAAAAAATAAGCGGGAGCTATTCTCATTTCTTTTTGGGTACGCGCTGATGATTTATATCATCGCATCAAACTGTTTTCCGCTGCCAATGCCCACCTTTGCAAATCGTTTTTTCTGGAACGCGGAATGGCTGCG
>JAITDM010000031.1 GCA_031282535.1 Oscillospiraceae bacterium | reverse complement strand
TGGTGCCCGTCGTGGTGATGCCCGTCGTGGTGGTGCCCGTCGTGGTGGTGCTCATCGTGGTGGTGGCCGTCGTGGTGGTGGCCGTCGTGGTGGTGGCCGTCGTGTGCATCTACCTCGTCTTCGAGCAGCACCGTAAACTGCCGCGCGCCGATGCCGTTCTTCTGTACGGACGTCCACTGCGTCCGATATCCATCCAGGCCCAGGGCGCGCAGGCCCTCGTCCACGGTGTCGGGCAAAACCCCCAGATCGGTCAGCGCCGCCACCGTCATGTCGCCGCTGATGCCGGAAAAACAGTCCAGATACAAGATCTTCACCGTCGTCCTTCCCCCTCCCCCCAGGTTTATGTCCGGAAAGTATATTGCCTTTACAGCTATTTCAGAACTCCGCCGAACCGCTGGTGCGCGGGAAGGCGACGACGTCGCGGATGTTGGCCATGCCCGTGAGATACATGAGCAGGCGCTCAAAACCCAGGCCGAACCCGGCGTGCCGGACCCCTCCGAAGCGCCGCAGGTCCAGGTACCAGGCGTAGTCCGCCTCCGCGAGACCGAGCGCCCGGATACGCGCCGTTAGCACGTCGGCGCGCTCCTCGCGCTGGCTGCCGCCGACGAGCTCGCCCACGGCCGGCACCAGCAGGTCCATGGCCGCCACGGTCTTTCCGTCGTCGTTCTGCCGCATGTAAAAGGCCTTGATCTCCTTCGGGTAGTCGGTGACGAAGACCGGCTTTTGCATCACCTGCTCCGTCAAAAACCGCTCGTGCTCGGTCTGCAGATCGCAGCCCCAGAAGACCGGGTAGGTAAACCGGCCCTCCTCCCGCAACAGCGCCTCCACCGCCTCGGTGTAGGTCATGTGCCCGAACGCGCTGTCCCGCACGAGCGCGAGCCGCGCCAGCAGCGTCGGGTCGATGAACTGATTGAAAAACGCCATCTCGTCCGCGCACGTCTCCAGCACATGCGCGATGATGTGTTTTACCAGGTCCTCGGCCAGCTGCATATCGTCGCGCAGATCGGCAAAGGCGATCTCCGGTTCGATCATCCAAAATTCCGCGGCGTGGCGCGGCGTGTTGGAATTTTCCGCGCGGAAGGTGGGGCCGAAGGTGTATGTCTTCGCAAACGCCAGGGCAAAGGCCTCGGCCTCCAACTGCCCCGACACGGTGAGACCGGTCTGTTTGCCGAAGAAATCCTTCGAAAAATCCACGCGGCCGTCCGCCGTCCGCGGCGGCGCGCCCGGGTCCAGCGTCGTCACCCGGAACATCTCACCCGCCCCCTCGGCGTCCGAGGCGGTGACGATGGGCGTGTGCACCAGGACAAAACCCCGACGGTGGAAGAAATCGTGTATGGCAAAGGCGGCCTCGCTGCGCACGCGAAAGACGGACTGAAACGTCCGGGCGCGCGGGCGCAGATGGGCCACCGTGCGCAGATACTCCATGGAGTGGCGCTTCTTTTGGAGCGGATAGTCCGGCGCGCAGGCGCCCTCGATCTCGACGGACCGGGCCCGGACCTCAAAGGGCTGGCGGGCCTCCGGCGTCAGCACCAGTTCCCCCTGTACAAGGACCGCCGCGCCCACGCCCAATTTGGACAGCGCGGCAAAGTTGGGCAGCGACGCGTCGGCCACCACCTGCACGGCCCGCACCGTCGAGCCGTCGCCCAGTTCCAAAAACGCGAGCGTTCTCCCGGCGCGCGCGGTGCGCAGCCAGCCGCGCAGGGCCACCGTCTGCCCGCTGTGGGCCGGCGCGTCCCGAAAGAGCGCCCGCACATCTACCCAGTTTGTCATGATGTCAACGCCTCCACAATCAGCGCCCCGAAGGCGCGAGTTCCCACCGGGGTATCGTCCGGCCCGGCCAGGTCGGCCGTCTTGTACCGCCCGGCCACCGCCGACTCCACCGCCGACTCCACCGCGCCGGCCTCCCGCGTGAGCCCGAAGGTGTGGCGCAGCATCAGCGCGCAGGAGAGCACGGCCGCCGCCGGATTGGCTATGTCCTGCCCGGCGATGTCCGGCGCGGAGCCGTGAACCGGTTCGTACAGGCCAAACCGGCCCTCCCCCAGACTCGCGGACGGCAGCAGACCGATGGAGCCGGTGATGGCGCCCGCCTCGTCCGACAGGATGTCCCCAAACATGTTCTCCGTGACCAGCACGTCGAACGCGCCGGGGCGGCGCACAAGCTGCATCGCGGCGTTGTCCACCAGCATATCCTCATAGGCCACGTCCGGGTACTCCGCGCGCAGCCGGTGCATGACGGCGCGCCACAGGCGGGAGGTGTCCAGCACATTGGCCTTGTCCACACTGGTGAGACGGCCGCGGCGCGCGCGCGCCAGCGCGAAGGCGCGCCGGCCCACCCGCTCCACCTCGTGCTCCGCGTACACCATCGTGTCGAAGACGGCGCCCGCCTCCGTGCGCCCGCGCGCGCCGTAATACAGCCCACCCGTGAGTTCCCGCACGATCAAAATGTCAAACGCCCCGCCCGAAACCTCCGGTTTCAGCGGACTGGCCGACTGCAAACACGGGTACAGCACGGCCGGCCGCAGGTTGACGTACAGGGCCAGGGCGGCGCGCAGCCCCAGCAGGCCCGCCTCCGGCCGCAGATGGGCCGGATTTTCGTCCCACCGGGGGCC
>JAITDM010000295.1 GCA_031282535.1 Oscillospiraceae bacterium | reverse complement strand
CCGCCGCTTCCTTCTCTCTCCATCTCGCCGCCCCCCGCGCGGAGTTCTGAATCTTGAAAAATCACAAGGTGATTTGTCGACGCATCTCGCCGCCTCCCGCACTAAGTCCCAGGCAAGCTGAAAAATTATATCACACCGCCCATCAAAAGTCGAACAAAAAGTGCGGCGCCGCGCCGTATCCTGAAATCCTTAAGCCGACGCCGCTTTTTAGCTCTGCGCGTTTCGCGCGGTGCTATATTCGATTCTCCGAATCCGACTGGTTTTACTGTTCCGACTCGGAGCGTTTCTTTTCGCGGGGTTCCCCGGCGCGTTCCGTTTCGACCTGTTTGCGGGCGTCCCTGATTGTGTCGTCCGAAATGCCGAGGGCGAAGGCCGAGAGCCCGCGGTAGGTGAGGTTGATCACCATCTCGGCGATCTCCCGGGCCGACTGCTTCATGCCGCCGCTGAGCCACTGCTGCACAATGCCCAGACTCCCGTTCAGACCGAAGGTCAGCGCATACTCCATGAGCTCGTTGCCCAGTACATTCTTCTCGCGCCAGGCGCGCATCCCGGTCTGCTGCACCAATGTCATGATCTCCTTCTGGACCAGACGGTCGCCGTTTTCGCCCAGCAGCACCTGACAGAGCTCGGCATTCTCGACGATGTATTCGAAGATCCGGATCATGATCTGAAACGACGCCTCTTCATACTCCACGTAGTTGTAGCCCTCAAGCGAGGCGCGGATGTCATTCAGCAGCTCCAGCTCGATCTGCCGGAGCATGTCGTACTGGTCGGTGTAATGCGCGTAAAACGTGCTCCGGTTGACGTCCGCCGCCTCGCAGATGCGCTTGACAGTGATTTTGTCGATCGGCGTCGTGTGCAGGAGCCGGATCAGCCCCTCCCGCAGCACCATCTTGGTGTACTTCACGCGGCGGTCCGTCCTGTCGCCCATGGTTGCGCCCTTCTTTCGTCGTTCACAATTTTTTTACAATTTCCCGTGTCGAATGGCCGACACTTTATTTTTGTCTGTTGCCCTCTGCACATTTCCACACCGATTGACGGTTGCTGTTCCACACTGTGACCATTATAATACAAGTATGACGATTATGCAACAGTATGTTGTTTTTACTATGCTTTCGGAAGGTGTGCAGGCAATATATGGAATCTATTTCCAAATTGATCACGGACCACAAGAGGCTTGTCACCGCGCTGTTCATCGCGCCGGCGCTGGTGTGCGCGTTTTTGTTTCTCGGCGTCAACATCAATTTTAACATCGCCGACTATCTCCCGCCGGACGCGGCCTCCACGAAGGCGCTGTCGGTCATGGAAGCCGAGTTCGCGCAGGCCGTGCCCAACGCGCGGGTCATGCTCCGGGACATCTCGGTCCGGGAGACGCTCACGTACAAGCAGCGCCTGGGTGAGATCGAGGGGGTCTCTGACGTCACATGGCTCGACGACGTCGTCGACATCCGGGAGCCGCTCGAGATGGCCGACCGCGCGACGGTGGAGAACTATTACAAGGACGGCCATGCCCTCCTCTCCTTCACGATCCGCCGGGGCGGCGAGACGGCGGCCACGGCGGCGATCTACGACCTCATCGGCGAGAGAGGCGCCCTGACGGGCGACGCGGTCGGGCGCGCGGAGATGCAGCGGCTCACCGGCAGCGAGACGATGCGCGCCATCGCCATTCTCCTGCCCATCCTCCTCATCATTCTCCTGCTCACCACGCACTCCTGGCTGGAACCGCTGCTGTTCCTCGGCGCCATCGGCGTCTCGATTGTGATCAACATGGGGACCAACATCGTCTTCGGCGAGGTCTCGTTCATCACAAACGCCGTCAGCCCGATCCTCCAACTGGCCGTCTCCCTCGACTACGCCATCTTTTTGCTGCACAGCTTCGCCGCGTTCCGCAAGGAGACGGACGACGTCCACGCGGCCATGCGCATGGCCATGAAGCGCGCGCTGCCCGCCATCGCCGCCAGCGCCGCCACGACGCTGTTCGGCTTTCTGGCGCTCATCTTGATGCGGTTTCGCATCGGCTCCGACCTCGGCGTCAACCTCGCCAAGGGCATCGTGCTCAGTTTCCTCTCCGTCATGATCTTCCTGCCGGCGCTGACACTGTGCTGCCACAAGCTCCTCGACAAGACAAAGCACCGGCCCTTTCTGCCGTCGCGCCGGGACCCCGGCCAATTTTTGTCCAAGCTGCGCTTCCCCGCGCTCATCCTCGTCGCGCTGCTCCTTGTCCCCGGCTTCCTCGCGCAGCGACGCGGCGACTTCACCTACGGGTTCGGCGCTTTGGGCGAGCACAGCCGCAACGGACGCGACAATGCGGCGGTGGATGAGTCGTTCGGGCGGTTCAACCCCATCGTGCTGCTCGTCCCGCGGGGCGACGTCGCCCGGGAAAAGCTGCTGGACGAGGCCTGCCTGGCCCTTCCGCACGTCACCTCGGTCCTGTCCTACGCCACGGCGGTCGGCGCCGAGATCCCGGAGGCGTTTCTCGACCCCGCCGTCACAAGCCGTTTTTACTCCCAGCACTACAGCCGCCTCATCCTCTACACCGACACGCCGGAGGAGGGCGACACTGCGTTTGCCGCCGTGGAGAGCATCCGCGACACGGCGCGCGCCTACTACGGCGACGACTTCCACATGCTCGGGCAGAGC
>JAITDM010000271.1 GCA_031282535.1 Oscillospiraceae bacterium | reverse complement strand
AAATAATTACATTGTGTACGAAAAAGTAACTTTTCCGCACGATACTTTTTTGCGGACTGGACACTATATTTGTGGTGAGTCTGTTATTTTTGTGCGCTATTTTGTAGCATGATATGTGTGCGGAAAAGTTTTACTTTTCTGCACGACGTACGCTAAATCACGCTAAATTTATCTGGGCTCTTTCCATTAACCTGGATTTTCACGAAACAAATATGCCTAATTACTTTTTGAATTATTATGCGGAATATACGCGATATGACAGACAACACTCATTCGATATTCAAAATTGCGTCTAAATAAGACCAGAAATAATTAGGCTATTAACATTCGTGAAAATCCAGGATTAAGGAAATAAGCGACCATTCGACTTGGATATCCCGAACATTTCCATGTAATCTTTTTCCACATAACTGATATCACAACTCAATCTGGATTGCAAGCATTTTTACAATTTTCTCTAAAACCTGATTGTACCAGGCAGTCTGGGAAAATAGAATTCGCAGAAAAGTTCCGAAATATCCAAATTTATCCAGATTTTGCGGTCTTGAGATCCCGTGATGGGGTGTTGTGGGAACGGCAATCCCTCCCTCACAGCCTGCCATCCGCTGGCAGCCCGCGCTGTGTGGCGGGGCGCCGTCTCTCTGACATTGATGTTGCCCGCCTGACGCAGGATCCACGATTTCGTCTAAATCTCTTGACCATTTCCGTTCTGTGCAATACAATAATCTAAAAACATGCGCGCCGGATGTAGTCCGGACAGTCGGGACCGCCCGGGCGGGCGGCGGCGCGCTGGGGGAACGGCGGGAGAGTGCCATGGAAAGCGCACAGAAGGTCACGACATCGGCCTATCGGAAGATCGCCATCGGCATCGCGGAAAACATCGTGAGCGGCACCTATGTGGAGGGGCAGAAGTTGTTCGGCCGGTCTGTGCTGGCCTCGCACTACAAGACATCGCCGGAGACGATCCGTAAGGCAGTCCACCTGCTCAAGGACGTCGGGATCCTGTCCATCGAGAAGGGCAGCGGCGTGGAGGTCGTTTCCGTCCCCAAGGCGCGGGCCTTCATCGAACACCAGCAGCAGGTGGAGAGCGTGACGGCCCTGCAGTGGCAGATCACACAGTGGGCCCGGCGGCAGGCGGAGGAGTCCGCCGAGATGACCGGGAAGATCCAGATCCTCGTGGACGCCGCCGAGCGGCTGAAGAGCATCAGCCCACTCACACCCTACGAGCTCCGGATCGCAGCCGGCGCGGCCGTGATCGGCAAAACCGCCGACGAGCTGCGCTTCTGGCACAACACCGGCGGTACGATCATCGCCATCCGGCGCGGCGAACGGTTGATCGTCTCGCCGGGGCCCTACGCCACCTTCTGCGAGGGCGACGTCTTCTACCTCATCGGCAACGACCAGGCCTACGCCGCCGCCGTCAAGCTGCTGCAGGGCTGATGTGGGCTGCGTCTGCAGCCCACAACCCAAATTCTTGTTTCTTGTTGCCGCGAAGCGGCAGCAAGGTACTAAACCGCCGTGTCCGCGGTTTTTTGCGGCCCTGACGGTTGACGCCCGGGCAATGGCGTGATATACTGTCCAAAGAAACAACTTGCCAAGGGAGAGCGGATTGTTTCTTTGCGGTGCCCAGGCGGAAGCAGGACCGGGCGGCCGCGCGGGAAAGGAGTGGGGGTATGATACGATTTGAGGGCATCACAAAGCGGTATGACCAGCAGGTGGTCGTGTCGGACATCTCGTTTGAGGTCGAAAAGGGTGAGCTGGTGGTCATCATCGGGCCCAGCGGCTGCGGGAAGACGACGCTGCTGAAGATCATCAACCGGCTGATCCGCCCGACCAGCGGCCGGGTGTACATCGGCGGGGCGGATACGGCCGCCCAGGACGAGATCGAGCTGCGCCGGAACATGGGCTATGTGATCCAGCAGACGGGACTCTTCCCCCATATGACGGTCCGGGAGAACATCGAGATCATCCCCCGGCTCCAGCGGGTGAACCGGGCGGACATCGAGGCGCGGAGCGTGGAGCTGATGCGGATGGTGGGCCTCGACCCGGAGCAGTTCCTCGACCGCTATCCGTCCCAGCTCTCGGGCGGGCAGCAGCAGCGCGTCGGCGTGGCGCGGGCCTTCGCGTGCGACCCGGAGGTCATCTTGATGGACGAGCCGTTTTCCGCGCTCGATCCGCTGACGCGGGTCCAGCTCCAGGACGAACTGGCCGACTTGCAGGCGCGGGTGCGCAAGACGATCGTCTTCGTGACGCACGACATGGACGAGGCCGTGAAGATCGCCGACCGGATCTGCCTCATCCATGAGGGCGGCATTGTGCAGTACGACACGGTGGAGGCGGTCATGAAGCATCCGGCCAACGGGTTCGTCGCCGATTTCATCGGCCGCAATCGGATCTGGTCGTCCCCGGCCTTCATCCGGGCCCGGGATATCATGATCCAAAACCCCGTCTGCGCCTCCGCCGACACAACGGTCATGCGCTGCATCGAGCGGATGCGCACACGCAAGGTCGACAGCCTGCTGATCACCGGGGAGAACATGCGTATGCTGGGCATCATCTCGGCCAGGGAGGTGCAGACCTGCGCGGACCGGAGCGTCCCCGTTTCGCACGTGATGCGGCGTCAGTTCGAAAAGGTCTCTCCCGACGAGAACATCGTGGAAGTCCTGCAGATTGTGAACCGCGGCGGGCTCTCCGCCGTCCCCGTCCTCGACGAGGCGGGCGCGGTGGCGGGGCTCATCACCAAGAGCAGCCTGCTGACGACGCTGAGCCGGCCTTATCTGGACGAAACGGAGGCGGTGACATCGTGAGTCTGTTCACATTTCTGACCCAGAGCGCCGGGGAGATCGTGACGCGGCTGTTTCAGCACCTGCAGCTCACGCTGCTCTCCATCGTCATCGCGACGGCGCTCGGCGTCCCGCTGGGGGTGCTGATCAGCTATCGGCGGAAGCTGAAGAAACCGGTGATGGGCGTGGCCAATGTGGTGCAGGCGATCCCCAGCATCGCGCTGCTGGGGTTTTTGATCCCCCTGCTCGGGATCGGCGAGAGACCGGCGGTCTTCATGGTCGTCGTCTATTCGCTGCTGCCCATCATCAAAAACACGGTGACGGGTCTCTCCGGCATCAACGCGGAGACATTGGAGGCCGCAAAGGGGATCGGCATGACGCGGATCCAGGTGTTGGCCAAGGTCAAACTGCCGCTGGCGCTGCCGGTCATCATGGCGGGCGTGCGCATCTCCGCCGTCACCTCGGTGGGGCTTGTGACGCTTGCCGCGTTCATCGGCGCGAACGGCCTCGGCTACCTGATCTACTCGGGCATCCGCACGCTCAATGACTACCAGATCCTGGCAGGCGCCATCCCCGCCTGCCTGCTGGCGCTGCTGATGGACTTCCTGTTTTCCCTCGTGGAAAAGATGGTGACGCCCGCCTGTTTCAAACAGAGTTGACATTTTTTGGAAATTTCGAACACCCCGGAGGGGGAGAGAGGAGAGGTTGGTCGATATGAAGAGAAGAGTCATCGCGCTATGGTTGGGGGCGGCGGCCCTGCTGCTGCTCATCGGCTGCGGGCCGAAGGAGAGCCGCGGCATTGTCGTCGGGGCCAAGGCGTACACGGAGCAGGACATCCTCGGGAACATGCTCCAGATCCTGGTGGAGGAGAACACGGACATCCAGGTGGAGTACAAGCGTGAACTGAGTTCCAACGTGCTGTTTGCGGCCATGCAGAGCGGCGACGTCGACCTGTGCGTCGACTACACCGGCACGGTGTACGCGAACTACCTGGGGTACAACGACATCAAGACGGCCGACGAGGTCTACGACATCTCGGCCCAGGATCTTGAGCGGGACTACGACCTGCTGATGCTCGATCCGCTCGGGTTCAACAACACCTACACGCTCACCGTCCGGCCGGACACCGCGGAGCAGTATGGTCTGAAGACATATTCCGATCTTGCCAAGGTGTCGCAGGACATGGTACTGGGTGTGAGTTTTGAGATCTTGAACCGCGCCGACGGGATCCCCAATTTGAAGAAGACATACGACATGGAGTTCAAGAACGAGCTGGCGATCGAGGGCACGCTCCGTTACACGGCGATCAACAGCGACGAGATCCAGGTGACGAACGCCTTTTCCACAGACGGGCTGCTTCTTGAGTACGAGCTGGTGGTACTGGAGGACGACAAGCAGTTTTTCCCGCCCTACCACGCGGCGCCGATCATCCGCGCGGAGGCGGCGGAGTCCTATCCGGAGTTGGTGGAGCTTGTGAACCGCCTGGCCGGTTCTCTGGACGACGAGACCATGCGGGCGCTCAACTACCGTGTGGACGGCCAGCGCGAAAACGTCACCGACGTGGCCCGCGACTTCCTGACGTCAAAGGGCTTCATCTGACCGGCGGCGGCTCCGGTGCGACGAAGCTTAGACAAGGC
>JAITDM010000252.1 GCA_031282535.1 Oscillospiraceae bacterium | reverse complement strand
AAAGAAACGCGCCGGTGAGCAGACGCTCGGGCGCCACGTAGATGATCTTGTACAGCCCGCGCGCCGCGCGCCGCAGCGCCTCGGCGTTCTGGGCGCTCGTGAGGGAGCTGTTGATATAGGCCGCCCGGACCCCCGAGCGGATCAGCGCGCCCACCTGGTCCTTCATCAGCGAGATGAGCGGGGAGACCACCAGCGTGATCCCGTCCATCACCAGGGCGGGCACCTGGTAGCAGATCGACTTCCCGGCGCCCGTCGGCATGATCCCCAGGACGTCCCGGCCCGCGAGGAGCTGGGAGATCAGCACTTCCTGCCCCTCGCGAAAGCTTCGGTGTCCGAAGTACTGCCGCAAAACCTCGTGCGCTTCCATACATACGCCCCACCTTTGCGAATTCATAATTCATAATTCATAATTTTGGCGCGCGTGCCTGCGCGCAGCAGGCACCGCGCCTCACTCGGCACTGGTCTCCCCGCGCGGGGGAGACCCATCTGGAGGTGAGTACATGTGAAGAGGAACGTCGCCGTGGCGCTGCCGGTGGTTTTGGTGGTGATCATCGCCGCCGCCTGGCCGGTCCTGCAGGGGGGCGCGCCGTCGCTGCGCGGGGTGGAGAGCGTCTCGGTCCTGGCGGGCGGGGCGGAGGTCACGATCTCGGACCCGGAGGACATCCGCGCGCTGACGGCCGTCTTCAGCAAGATCCCCACCGCAGAGACGCCCGCCTGCCCCTTCGGGGCGGTGGACATCCTGCTGCGGGCGAAGGGCGGGGACGTCCATGTCTTCCCCGCCACGGACGGCTGCTATATCTTCAAGCTCAACAGCAAGTACATCCTCGCGACGGCGGAGGAGTGGGCGCAGGTGATGGACAAATTGGAAAAATATGGAATTCAACGGACGCTCTTTGCGGCGGACGGGGCAAAGAAGTCGGGGTGAGCCCGCACGCAGGCCGCCGCGTCCGCGTAGCCCAGTTCGTAGAGGGCGCGGAGTTTGGCCGCGTCCTTTTCGAGCCGCCCGATGTGCATCTCGTCCTGCGGCTGTATGATCAGAGTGCGCCCGGCCGCCGCTTCCGCGTCCGCCAGCGCCAGCGCGTCGTTGTACCTCTGATGGCGCGTGCGCAGGGCGTCGAGAAACCGGGGGTAGCGCCGGTACCGCCGGCGCATCGGCCACAGGTTCGCCGGCGTTTTGCGGTAGCCCCTGTGGCGGGTCAGGATCAGCAGGTTCCGCCTGTGGCCGTCCGCGATCGAACGGGCCAGCGGGATGGCGTCCGCCACGCCGCCGTCGAGATACGGCCGGCCCTCGATGGTCACAAGGCGCGACAGCAGCGGCAGGGACGCGGACGCCCGGAGCCAGTCCATGTCCCGGGCCAGGTCCGTCAGCGCCCGGTATTCCGCCCGGCCGCTCTCCACGTGGGTCACCGTGGCAAACAGCGTCTGCGCGCTGTTTCGAAACGTCTCGAAGTCGAAGGGCAGCAGCCGCTGCGGCACTTCGGCGTAGACAAAGTCCGCGCCGAAGTAGTCCCCCGTGGTGATCCAGTTGCGGAGGCTGCCGTACCGGGGGTCCGACAGAAAATCCAGCACGGTGCCGGCGGCGCGCCCGCGCTGCCGGGAGAGATAGCTGCAGGCGTGGCAGGCGCCCGCCGACACGCCGTACACGTGGGTAAACAGCAGGTCCTCGTCCAAAAAACAGTCCAGTGCGCCGGCGGTGTAGATGCCGCGCATGCCGCCGCCCTCCAGGATGAGGCCCGCGTCGATCATGTTGTGTCCCCCCGTTTGTACCCGTGGTCAAAGGATTGTTTAAAAACGAACCCGCAAAGCATGGCTTTGCGGGTTCGCGGCGTATCGTGACAGGGTCAGCGCTTGGAGAACTGGGGCGCGCGGCGGGCGGCTTTGAGGCCGTACTTTTTACGTTCCTTCATGCGCGGGTCGCGCGTCAGGAAGCCCGCCTGCTTGAGGATGGGGCGGTATTCGTCGTTCACCAGCAGCAGCGCCCGGGCGATGCCGTGGCGGATGGCGCCGGCCTGACCGGTGCAGCCGCCGCCCACGACGGTGGCCTCGATGTCCACTTTGCCGATCGTATTGGTGGAGACGAGCGGCTGGCGGATGATCAGCTTCAGGGTTTCGAGCCCGAAGTAGCTGTCGATGTCGCGGTGGTTGACTGTGATCTGGCCGCTGCCGCCGGGGAAGAGATGCACGCGGGCGACGGAGGATTTCCGGCGGCCCGTGCCGTAGAAATAAGTCTTTTTACTCTTATACATCACGCATTACTCCCTTCCCTGTGCCGGCGCCCACAGTGCGGGCTTTTGGGCCGCGTGCGGGTGCTCGGGGCCCCGGTACACTTTGAGCCGCTTCAGAGCGCCGCGGCCCAGGGTGTTCTTGGGGAGCATACCCCGAACGGCCAGTTCCACGGCGAACTCGGGCCTCTGCTGCATCAGCAGGCGGTATTTTGTCTCCTTGAGCCCGCCGATGTAGCGGGAGTGCGTGCGGTAGACTTTCTGTTCGAGTTTCCGGCCCGTCAGCACCGCTTTGTCGGCGTTGATGACGATGACGAAATCGCCGGTGTCCACGTGGGGGGTGAATTCCGGCTTGTGTTTCCCGCGCAGCAACACGGCGGCCTGCGTCGCGGTCTGCCCCAGCGGGCGCCCCGCCGCGTCGAGGACAAACCATGCGCGCGTCACGGTCTCCGGTCTTGCCATAAATGTTTTCACACGGGCGCCTCCTTCATGTTCAGTCGCGTAGTCTAAAATATGGGCGCCGAACGCCCACATCATTTATAACACATCGGTCACGGGTCTGTCAAGCGCAAAAGGCCAATATGTGTTTTCTTTTTTTGCAATCTTTCGATTTCGGCTCCATACGGGCAAAAGCTCACGTTATCTTATGGCCGCGCGCAAAATGTGCGGGGCGTCCGCTTGTCAAAACGGCGGGAAAGAGATATAATAAAATTGTATGAAAACGCGGATGAAAACGGGGGAGGACGGCGCATATATGGCGAAAAGTGCGAAAGATGGGAGACAAAGCGCCGCGCGCTGGCGGTGGATCGCCGCGGGGGGGCTGTGGCTGGCCGCCGCCGGGGGGCTGTTTTGGGCGCGGCGCGACCCGGCGGGCGTGGCGCGGGTGTTTATCCCCTGGTCCCGCCGGGCCCAGCGGGCGCTGTCGCACATCGCCGCCGCGCCGTTTCCGCTCACCGAGTGTCTGGTGTACGCGCTGGCCGCCGCCGTGCTGGCGGCCCTGGTGGTCACGGCGGTGCGCGCCGTGCGCCGCCGCTCCGGCCGGCCGGTGCTGTGTTTGTTCTCCCACGCCGCCCTGCTCGCCGGTGTGCTCGTGTGTCTGTTTTTGTCGCTGTGGGGGCTCGGCGCCTTTGCGCCGCCGCTGGCGGACCGGCTCGCGCTGGACACGGCGCCCGCCTCCGCCCGGACGCTCTACGACACGGCCGTGTGGCTGCGCGACGAGATGAACGCGCTGGCCGGGCAGGTGCCCCGGGGGGCGGACGGCGCCTGCACGGGCGGCTTTGACGCGCTGGCCGGCCGGGCCGCCGACGGGTACCGTTCTCTCGCCGCGCGGGTGCCCGACGCCTTTGAGGGCGCCCCGGCCGCGCCCAAGCGGGTGATCGGCGCGGGGCTGCTGTCCCGGCTGGGGCTCTCCGGCGTCTACAGTCCTTTTCTCGGCGAGGCCATGGTGAATCCGGACACGATTCCGGCGCATCTGCCGTTTACGATGTGTCACGAGATGGCCCACGGCATGGGGTATGTTTCGGAGGACGAGGCGAACTACATTGCCTTTTTGGCCTGCACGGCCAATCCGGACCCGCTGTTTGCCTATTCCGGCTACCATCTGGCCTTCATCTACTGCTCCAACGCCCTGAGCACGGCCGACGCCGCGCTGAGCGCGCGTTTGTGGGAGGGGATCGACGATCGGGTGCACGCGGATTTCGAGGCCCAGCGGGCCTATCTCAAGCGCTACGAGGGCCCGGCGCGGGCGGTGGGGGAGGCGGTGAACGACGCCTATCTGCGGACGATGAACCAACCGGAGGGCGTTCAAAGCTACGGCCGCGTGGTGGACCTGCTCATCGCCGACTACCGCGCGCGGGGCGGGACGAATCAGCCCTAAACTTTTCCGTCCCATCGTACGAAACATAATATGGACCCGCGCGGGCGTGTCCGGGGCGCCTGCGCGGCTTGAGAGACGGCGCCCTCCCGGGGCAGACGGCTGCGCCGAGGCGCTTTGGGCGGAGCTCACAATGGGGCGGTGGAAGCATGAGCATGGATTCCATGCTGGAAATGTTCATTTTTGAGAACATGCAGCTCACGGAACGGCTGGAGGAAATCCTGATCGAAGGGGAACAGCTCGGCGGGCTGACGGGGGAGCACATCAACGAGATTTTCCGTGTCATGCACACCATCAAGGGCTCGGCCGCCATGATGGAGTACACCCATATCTCCACACTGGCGCACGCGGTCGAGGATATGTTTTTCTTCATCCGGGAACACGGCGACGCAAACCCGGACTGGCCCGTCATCGCGGACCTGTGCCTCGAATCGGCCGATTTCTTCAAGGCGGAGGTGGCGAAGATC
Organism: Oscillospiraceae bacterium; assembly: GCA_031282535.1. GTDB lineage: Bacteria > Bacillota > Clostridia > Oscillospirales > UBA929 > JAIRTA01. Next base: position 633 of record JAITDM010000252.1, on the reverse strand, counting down.
CAAAACGGCCTCCCGTCGGACGGGGACGAGGGGCCGCTGCTCACGCGCATCCGGGCGTATATGGCGGTGCTGACCGCCGCGCCATCCGACGGCGCGGCCGGCGCGGAGACACCGGAAGAAGCGCCCGCGCAGCCGGAAACACCCGCGCAGCCGACGGACACCGCCGGCCAGGCCGGCGGCGCGCCGGAGTCCCCCCCGCCGGCGGGCGGGAAGCGCTACCGCGTCCACGTCTTCTTCCAAGAGGGCTGCAAGATGGAGAACATCCGGGCCTACCAGCTTGTCAACGCCCTGCAGGACATCGCCCGGCACATCGAGACCGTGCCGGAGGAGCTGCTGGAGGACTGCAGCGACTGCATCATCGCAAACGGCGCGACACTGTATGTGGAGACCGAACAGTCGGCCGACGCCATCCGGAGCATCGTATCGGCCGCCCTGTTTGTCCAGAGTTTCGAGATCACGGAGGAGGAGGCGCCGTGCGCCGTCCCGGGGACCGCCGCGCCGGCGGACGGAGCGCTCGCACCGGCGGACCAGCCGGCCCCGGCGCCGGAGGCGGCGCCAAAGCCGCCGGCCGGCGCTTCGACGCCGGCGCCGGCCGGGACGGCCGCCGCCCCGCCGCCGCCGCCGCCGCCGCCG
>JAITDM010000202.1 GCA_031282535.1 Oscillospiraceae bacterium | reverse complement strand
TCCGCCGATTCCGCCGATTCCCGCTAAGGGCCGCTAAGGGACGCATGGGCCGGCGTATCCCATCCATCCGATGAACCATACATGAGGGGGCACAAATATGAGCAATTTGATCAAATACCGGGTGCACGAGGTGGCCAAGGATTTCGGATTTCCTTCGAAGAAGGTGTCCGATATCATGGCCAAATATCTGACGCCGCCCAAAAACCATATGCAGGTACTCACCGACGAGGAGCTCAATGTCATCTTCGACGAGATCACGCAGACCCACCAGATCGAGAACATTGAGATCGTCTTCTCCAAGACGTACAAAGCGCCGCCGCCGGCCGCAGCACCGGTCCCGGCCGCCGTGCCGGCGCCTGCCGCCGCGGCGGAGACCGCAGCGCCCGCACCCGCCGCCGCCGACACACCGGCCGCGGCGCCGCCGGCCGCAGCGTCCGCCCACGCCCCAGCCGCCCCCGACGCCGCCCCGACGCCCGCCCCCGCGCCGGAGCAGCCCAGGAAGCACGAGCCGCGGGTGCGCATCATCGACACGCGCGGCGCCACGGTGGACCTCGGCCGGTACGACGAGCGCATTGAGCAGCTCGTGCCGGAGCGCGCGCAGAACATGAAACGCGGCAAAGAGAAGATCAAGCGCGCGCCCGACAAGAAGTCCGGCGTGCCCTTCAGCCAGAAGCGCCGTCAGGAGGAACAGGAGCGCATGCGCCGCCTCCAGCTCGAGGCGCTGAAAAAACAGCCCATCAAGGTACTCATCCCCGACGAGATCTCGGTCTCCGAACTCGCGGCCCGCATGAAGAAGACGGGGACCGAAGTGGTAAAACAACTTGTGAAACTGGGCGTCATGGCCTCCCTGCCGCAGACCATCGACTTCGAAACCGCCTCCCTCGTCGCGATGGAGATGGGCGCCCGGGTGGAACGCGAGGTGGTTGTAACGATTGAGGAGAGACTGATCGACGACAGCGTCGACGAAAAAGAAGCGCTCGTGCCCCGCGACCCGGTGGTCGTCGTGATGGGCCATGTCGACCACGGGAAGACTTCCCTGCTCGACCATATCCGTCAGGCCAGCGTGGCCTCCGGCGAGTTCGGCGGCATCACGCAGCACATCGGCGCCTACCGCGTCTCGCTGAACGGCCGGCAGATCACCTTCCTCGACACGCCGGGCCACGCCGCCTTCACCTCCATGCGCATGCGCGGCGCACAGGTCACGGACATCGCCATTTTGGTGGTGGCCGCCGACGACGGCATCATGCCGCAGACGGTGGAGGCGATCAACCACGCCCGGGCCGCCCATGTGCCGATCGTTGTGGCGATCAACAAGATGGACAGACCGGACGCGACCCCGGACAAGATCATGCAGCAGCTCACGGAACACAATCTGGTGGCCGAGGAGTGGGGCGGCGACACGATCGTCTGCCCGGTCTCGGCCAAGACGGGCGCCGGGATCGACCGGCTGCTCGAGATGGTGCTCCTCACCGCGGACATGTGCGATCTCAGGGCCAACCCGAACCGCCCGGCGCGCGGCAGCGTCATCGAGGCGCGGCTCGACAAGGGGCGCGGCCCCGTGGCCACGATGCTCGTGCAAAACGGCACGCTCCGGCAGGGCGACATCCTGATCGCCGGCACCTCGGTGGGCCGTGTGCGCGCCATGACGGACGACAAGGGCCGCAAGATCGAGACGGCCGGGCCCTCCGTGCCGGTGGAGATCATCGGCATGGGCGAGGTGCCGGACGCGGGCGACCAGTTCCACGCCGTGGCCGACGAGCGCATGGCCCGCGAGCTCGTCGAGCAGCGCAAACACCAGCACAAGGAGGAGACGGCCCGCCCCGTGGGGCAGAAGGTCTCGCTGGAAGATCTGTTCGCACAGATCCAGGAGGGGCAGATCAAGGACCTGAACATCATTGTGAAAGCCGACGTGCAGGGTTCGGCCGAGGCCGTGCGCACGTCGCTCGAAAAGCTCTCGACGGACGAGGTCCGGGTCCGGGTGATCCACAGCGCCGTGGGCGCGATCAACGAATCGGACATCCTGCTGGCCGCCACGGCCTCCGCCATCATCATCGGGTTCAACGTCCGGCCGGAACCGTCGGCCCGCGACAGCGCCGAGCGCGCCCATGTGGACGTGCGCCTCTACCGCGTCATCTACGAGGCGATCGAGGAGATGGAGGCCGCCATGAAGGGCCTGCTCGCGCCGAAGTTCAAAGAGGTCGTGCTGGGGCGCGCCGAAGTGCGCCAGGTCTTCAGGGTCACCGGCGTCGGCACGGTGGCGGGCTGTTACGTGCTCGATGGCAAGATCGTCCGGCTGGCCAAGGCGCGCCTGGTGCGAAACGGCATCGTCGTGCACGAGGGCGAACTCGCCTCCCTGAAGCGGTTCAAAGACGACGCGCGCGAGGTGGCGGCCGGCTACGAGTGCGGCATCGGCATCGAGCGCTTCAACGACATCAAGGAGGGCGACGTCGTCGAGGCCTTTGTGATGGAAGAGATCGAACGATAAATTTATAAATATTGGATATCATCGTGTTCGGGGGTGAAGGCAGTGCCGGGTACGGGCCGTATGCAGAAGATCAACGAGGAGATCCTGCGGGAACTCTCCCGCCTGATACAGACGCTGAAAGACCCGCGCATCAGGGGCGTGGTCAGTTTAACCCATGTGGAGACGACGCGGGACCTCTCTCTGGCGCGCGTCTACGTGAGCGTGCTGGGCGACGGCGCGGACGCCGGGGCCGTGGTGGCCGGGTTCAAATCGGCCGCCGGATACCTGCGCCGGGAACTCGCGGCCGCTCTTTCGCTGCGGCACACGCCGGAATTGCAGTTCATCGCCGACGACTCGCTCGCCCGCGGGGCGCGGATCCAGCAGGTGTTGACCGGCCTTCGCGAGACGGCGGGCGACGAGAACGAAACGCAAGACGACTGACGGCGCCGCGCCGGGCGCCGAAGCCTAAGGAGTGCCTCATATGTCAAATACAGACGCAGACACCGCGTATCGCATGATCACGGTCGCGGAGGCGGCCGAGCGGCTCGCGGCGATGGACACGGTTTTTGTCCTGACCCACCAGCGCCCCGACGGGGACACGCTGGGCAGTGCCGCCGCCCTGTGCGCCGGGCTCCGTTCGCTGGGCAAGACGGCGTACGTGCTGGAAAACCCGGAGGTCACCGCCCGCTACGCCCCCTATGTCGCCGACTACCTCTGGCCGGGCGCGCCGCCGGAAACCGCCGTGCTGGTCGCGGTCGACGTGGCCTCGCCGACGCTGCTGCCCAAGATCTACGAATCCTGGGAGAACCGCATCGCGCTGGTGATCGACCACCACGAGACCAACAGCGGGTTTGGCCGGCTGGGCTGCGTGCTGCCGGGCCGGGCCTCCACGGGGGAGATCATCTTCGAAGTGCTCGAAATCATGGGCGTCGCCCTCACGCAGGCGGTGGCGCTGCCGCTCTACCTGGCCGTGTCCACGGACACCGGCTGTTTTCGCTATTCCAACACGACGGCGCGCACGCACCGCGTGGCCGCCGCGCTGATCGACACCGGCATTCCGTTTGCCACCGTGAACCTGGAGGTGTTTGAGATCAAGTCGCGCCGGCGCTTCCAGACCGAGGCGCTGGTGCTCGGCGAGATAGAATTCTTCGACGAGGGCGCGACGGCGTTTTGCTATCTCACGCTGGAGATGCTGGCGAAGACGCAGGCCGACGAGGACGACATCGACAACATCTCGGCCCTGCCGCGCAAGATGGAGGGCGTCGAGATCGGCGTGACCCTCCGCGAGCAGGCCGCCGACCTCTGGAAGATCTCCGTCCGCACCTCGCAGCGCTGGGAGGCGAACCGCATCTGCGCGCTGCTCGGCGGCGGCGGGCACCCCCGCGCCGGCGGATGCCAGTGCAGCGGGGACCGGGCGGAGGTGCGCCGGCAGATGCTGGCGGCCGTGGCGGAGGTGAAGGCGCCGCATGGACGGGATTCTGGTCATTGACAAACCGGCGGGCTATACCTCCCACGATGTGGTGGCCCGTTTGCGCGGCCTGCTGAAACAGCGCCGCATCGGGCACGGCGGCACCCTGGACCCCCAGGCCACCGGCGTTTTGCCCGTGCTCGTCGGGCGTGCCACGCGCGCCAGCGCGTACCTGCTCGGCGACAAAGAATATGTGGCCCGGATCGTCTTCGGCGTCGTCACCGACACCCAGGATACGAGCGGCACGGTGGCGCATGTCTCCGACAGGCGGCCGTCGCGCGCGGAACTGGAGGCGGCGCTCCCCGCCTTTTGCGGGGAGATCCTCCAAGTGCCGCCGATGGTGTCGGCGGTCAAAGTGGGCGGGCACAAGCTCTATGAGCTGGCGCGGCGCGGGGTGACGGTCGAGAGGCCGCCGCGCCCGGTGACGGTTCACGCGCTGACGCTGGAGGAGACGACGGCGGACGGCTGCACGCTGCGCGTGCGCGCCTCCAAGGGCACGTATGTCCGCACCCTGGCGCACGACCTGGGTCAGGCGCTGGGCTGCGGGGCCGCGCTGTCGGCGCTGCGCCGCACCTACGCCCATCCTTTCTCTCTGGCGGATGCCGTGACCTTGGAGGATGTGGCGGCCGCCGGGGACGGCGCGGGCGCCCTGCTAAGGCCGGTCGACGTCCTCTTTGCCGATCTCCCCGCCCTGACAGTCGGCCCCCGGGACGAGGCCCGCTGCCGCGTCGGCGCACCCTTTCCCGCGCCGCCGGAGGCCCCGCCCGCGGGCGCGCTGTGCCGCGTGTACGGCGCGGGGGGCGTGTTTTTGTTGATAGGCCGTGTGCGTGCGGCGGACCACGGCCGTGCCGTCCACACAGAAAAGAATTTTTTCGAGGTGAAAGCTGATGGATAGCCCCAAAGTGAGCCGCGCCATCGCGCTCGGGTTTTTCGACGGCGTCCACATCGGGCACGGCGTTTTGCTGCGCCGGACCGCCGAGGCGGCGGCGCGCAGCGGCGCGCGGCCCTGTGCGCTGACGTTTGACAGTCATCCGGAAGCGCTGATTTTGGACCACGCCATCCCCCTGCTGTGCACCGTCGAGGACAGGGCCGACCTGATCCGCCGCCTGTACGGCATGCAGGAGGTCATCTTTGCGCACTTTGACGACGCGCTGATGCACATGTCGTGGCGCGATTTTTTGCAGGAACTGCTCATTGGGCGGTTCAACGCCACGCATGTGGTGGCGGGCTACGACTTCCACTTCGGCTACCGCGGCGAGGGCAACGCCGCGCTGCTGGCCGACGCCTGCGCGCAGGCG
>JAITDM010000171.1 GCA_031282535.1 Oscillospiraceae bacterium | reverse complement strand
CGGACGGTGGTGGTGGGCACACAGACCGGACGCAAGGACGAGTACGAGGAGATCCGGGCCCTGGTGGAGCCGGACACGGTGGTGCTGGACGACGCCAACCCCGCCGAACTGGAACATTTCATACGGGAAAAACGGGCGGATATCTTGGTGGGCGGCGTCAAAGAGCGTCCGCTGGCCTACAAGCTGGGGGTCGCCTTCTGCGATCACAACCACGAACGCAAATATCCGCTGGCGGGTTTTGTCGGGGTCGAGCATTTCGTCCGGGAGATCAATCTCTCCCTCAACAGTCCGGTATGGAAATATTTGGATAACAACAGGCGGACGGAGGTGACGTCATGACCGGCGCGCCGGTGAATCTGGTTGCGGGCAGCGTCAATCCCTGCAAGATGTGCATGCCCATGGGCGCGGCCACGGCGCTTTGCGGCGTCCAAAATTGCATGACCATTCTCCACGGGTCCCAGGGGTGCGCCACGTATATACGGCGGCACATGGCCACCCATTTCAACGAGCCGGTGGACATCGCCTCCTCCTCGCTCACGGAGCAGGGCACGGTCTTTGGCGGCGAGGAGAATCTGCGCCGAGGGCTGCACAACCTGATGACGCTGTATCACCCGGATATCATCGGCATCGCCACCACCTGTCTGGCCGAGACCATCGGGGAGGACGTCGCCGCCATGGCCGAGCAGTTTGGCCGGGACAATCCCGGCGCCGGCGTCACGTTGGTGCCCATATCGGCCCCCGGCTACGGCGGCACGCAGAACGAGGGGTTTTTCCGCGCCCTGCGCGCGCTCACAAAGCAGCTTGCAGCGGACACGGCGCCCCACGGGGGGGTCAACGTCGTCACCCCGCAGATCTCCCCGGCGGACACGCGCTGGCTGAAAGGATTTTTGGAGGCCTGCGGGCTGACGTACACCCTGCTGCCCGATCTGTCGGACAATTTGGACGGGGTCGCCGCGGTGCGGTACGACCGCTTGAAACACGGCGGCACGCCCATGGACGGCATCGCGGCGATGGCGGGGGCCGCGTGCACATGGGAATTTTCGGAGTTTCTCGACGACGAAGAGTCCCCCGGGTTTTTTTTGCAGGAGCGCTTTGGCGTGCCGCTCGTCCGGCTGCCGCTGCCGGTCGGCCTGCGCGCGATGGACCGGTGGCTCGAACAGATCCGGGCGGCGGGCGGCACGCCGGCGGACGCCGTCCGGTCGGAGCGGGGCCGCTATCTGGACGCCATGGTGGACGGGCACAAGTACTGCGCCAAGGCGCGGGCCGCCGTCTTCGGGGAGCCGGACTTTGTGAAGGCCGTGGTGTCCCTCTGCTGCGAAAATGGGATCGTGCCGTCGGTCGTCGCCACCGGGTCGGCCTGTCCGGCGCTGCCGGCGCATGTGGAGGCGGAGGCGGCGGCGTGCGCGGAGAACGTCTTTGCCCGCCCCCCGGTGGTGCTGACGGGGTGCGACTTCGCGGACATCGAGGACGCCTGCCGGCGGGCAGAGGTGAACCTCATGATCGGAAACTCCGACGGGCGGCGGATCGCCGGGGCGCTGGGCATCGAACTGATCCGGTGCGCCTTTCCCATCCACGACAGGGTGGGGGGGCAGCGGGTGCGCGTCCTGGGGTTTGAGGGGTCCCTGTCGCTGCTGGACCAGGCGGCCAACGCCATGTTGAAACGCACCGAGGAGAGATTCAGGGAAGAAGCATACGAAGCCTATTTTCGGGGAGGGGAAAACCATGTTGTCTCCCATTGAACGAGAGACGTCGGAACATCCCTGCTACAGCTGCGGCGCGCGCGGCAGCGCCCGGATCCATCTCCCGGTGGCCCCCCGGTGCAACATCCAGTGCCGGTATTGCCTGCGCAAGTACGACTGCCCCAACGAGAGCCGCCCGGGCGTGTCCAGCCAGGTGCTGACGCCCCGGCAGGCGTTTGAGAAGTACGTCTATGCCAAACGGCGCATCCCGAACCTCAAGGTGGCGGGCATCGCCGGCCCGGGCGACGCGCTGGCCAATTTTGCCGAGACCGCCGAAACCATGCGGCGGATCCGCGCCTGCGACCCGGAGGTCACCTTGTGTCTTTCCACCAACGGTCTGGCCCTGCCGGACTGTGCGGATCGCTTGAGCGCACTGGGCGTGCACCATCTGACGGTGACCGTGAACGCGGTGGATCCAAACATCGGCGCCGGGATCTATCAGTGGGTCGACTGTGGAGGGGCGCGCCGCACCGGTGTGGAAGCGGCGAAGCGCCTGCTGGAAAACCAGATGGAGGGCCTGCAAAGGGCGGTGCAAAACGGGATGATCTGCAAGGTCAACTGCGTGGCGCTGCCGGGCGTCAATGTGGAGCACATCCCCCAAGTGGCGCGGCAAGTCGCCGGGCTCGGCGCGTATATGATGAACATCATGCCCTGCATCGCCGTGGCGGGCACGGAGTTTGCCGAAGGCCCCGTTCTCGGCCACGAGGCGCTGGAAGCCGTGAGGGCGGAGAGCGGCCGCTATATCAAGCAGATGCGGCACTGCCGCCAGTGCCGGGCGGACGCGCTGGGCACGCTGACACACGATCAATCCCTCGCGTACCGCGAGATCGGACAGACGGCAGGCGGACCGGCTGCCCCTGCGAAAAAACGGTATGCGGAGGTGGGTTAGAAGAGAGGACGGTTTTTATGGTAACCCCCAAATATCACATCTTTGTTTGCACAAGCTGCCGGATCAACGGCACACAAAAGGGATTTTGTCATCAAAAGGGCAGTGTGAGTCTGGTGCAGAAGTTCATGCAGGAGATCGAAGACAGGGAGCTGACGTCCGACTGTATGATCACCAATACGGGCTGCTTTGGCATCTGCGAAAAAGGCCCGGTGGCCGTGGTATACCCGGAGGGCGTCTGGTACGGCCATCTCACGGAGGACGCGGTGGAGGAGATCTGCGAGTCGCATTTTGAAAACGGGGTCGTCGTGCAGCGGCATTGCATCTGAGAGGATAGGCATAGGGGAAGGAGGCGGTATCTTTGATTCAGGTGATCGACAGGACACTCTCCTGTCTGGACCGGTTTCGCCCGGATCGGGCGCAGCTTTTGGCCCTCGCCGCGCTGCTCGCAGAGGCCGGCGCGGACAAACTGGAGCTTTCTGAATCCGCGTACGCCTGCCTGCGGGAACACCCCTGCCATGTGCCCGCGGTGCTGCGGGTGAGGAGCGCCGCGGACGCGGTCAAATACCCGGAGATATCCGGGTTTGTCTGCCCGCCCGCGCTGCATGAAATTTCGGAGAAGATCTGTGTGGAGATCCGCGTCAACGACATGCACGAGACATACACATTTTCAAAATCCGTCTCCTATCCGCATGTGCGCGTGCGGGGGCTCGACAATGTGCTGACGTATCACTATCAGGTGGATTTTGCGGGGCTGAGCCGGATGTTTTCCCCCGAGATGGAGTTCTGCCCGACCAACCGGGACGGATGCGCCACCGCCGCCGCCGTGGAATGGGCGCTCAACGGGACGGGGAGAACCGTCGTCACATCCTTCGGGGGGATCGGCGGATTCGCGGCCTTTGAAGAGGTGATCATGGCCCTGCGGCATGTGCGGCGGCGCAAAGTGGGCAAAAATTATCCAGAATTTCCCAATATCAGAAACCTCGTGGAGCAGATCACCGGCGTGCCGTTTGCGCCCGACAAACCTGTAATTGGGAAGGAGATCTTTTGTGTCAAATCCGGTATCCATGTGGACGGCATCTTAAAACAGCCCCGCTGTTACACGCCCTTCCTGCCGGAGGAGGCCGGGCAGAGCCATACCATTTTGCTCGGCAAACAGAGCGGCATGAGCGCGGTCTCGTTCAAAGCGAACGAGATGGGTCTCAACCTGAACGGCCGGCAGACAGCGCGGCTGCTGCAAGCGGTGAAAGCCATGAGCGAGAGAAAAAACGGCAATCTCACGGACGCGGAGTTTGCCGGGCTCGCACAAGAGACGTCCCTTCCGGCAGAGGGGAGCGACACGTCTTGAAAGAACGCAAATTCATTGTGGACACCACGTTGCGGGATGGCGAGCAGTCGCCGCACGTTTCTTTTGACAGGGCGCAAAAGCTGCGGATTTTCTCCCTGCTGGAGCAGGCGGGCGTGCCGCAAATCGAGGCCGGCGTGCCCGCTTCGAGCACATACGAGAAAGAGACGATTTTGGAGATGAAAAAGATCCAAAGGCGCGCAAAAATCTCGGTGTGGTCCCGGCTCCACCTGGAGGACGTCCGCCACTGCATTGACTGTGAGCCCGACATCATTCATCTCAGCATCCCGGTTTCATATATGCACATCTACACCAAGCTGAAAAAGAACAAAGCATGGGTCGTCGGGCAGCTGTATGCCTGCATTGGGCTGCTCCAGACCTGCGGGGCGGAGATTTCCGCCGGGTTCGAGGACGCCTCCCGCGCCGACATGTCCTTTGTCATTGCCATCACCCGCATCCTGTCCGACTTCAACGTCAAACGGATTCGTTTGGCGGATACGGTGGGTGTGATGCTGCCGAGCACCTGCCGGGAGACTGTCGAGACCTTTTTTGCCTATGTGGACAAAGGGACCCAGTTGGGGTTTCACGCGCACAACGACTT
>JAITDM010000168.1 GCA_031282535.1 Oscillospiraceae bacterium | reverse complement strand
AATTGGTTTTTTGTGGAATGCTCTGCGCCATTCTCTTCGTGTAAACCCGCGCGCCGTGCGATACATGGAAGATACCCGGACAGCCTGCCGCTGTGCGGCATGCTATCCGTAGACAATAGATGGTAATAATTGTAAATTATTACGGCCAGTAGGGCAGCGAGACGTCGTCGTAGGGGACGCCGCCTTCGGCGTCCCGCCGTGAATACGTGAGGATTTGTGTTCGAAATGTTCTCCACAGGCTCTTTTTGCCATATGCCCGCATGGTGTAGAACGCGGGACGCCGAGGGCGGCGTCCCCTACAAAGCTTTGCGCAACGTATTGTATTTGCCTGTCGGGTCTTATTTGGTATCAGGCGCTTATATGAGCTCCTTTTACAGGGTAAATTGAATGCGAATCCACGTTTTTGTTGCAAATTCAATACATCCGTGGTACAATGCAGACGGAAATGAAACGCCTGGATGAAACGGGGGTATCTATCGTGAAAGAGGCAATCAGAGCTTACCGTGAGATCGTCGTTTCGCCGGAATTCCTCGAAGCGGAACGTCTGCGTGCGCGTGCACGGCACAACGAAGCGTCCGCACTTCTCAATGCCGAACAAAAAGGCGAGGCACGTTCAGACGCCAGATGGCAGGTTGTTGTGGCGGATAAGGATGCAGCCCTGGCGGACAAGGATGCAGAGATAGCGCGGCTCCGCGCGTTGCTTGGTGAAACCAAACGATAACAAAGCCCACAAAGAGACAGCGCCCGTACGGGCGCTGTCTCTTTGTGGCGATCATTCAAAACAATGGAGAATGATTCTCTTGTGAATTGCGGCGCAGCCGCTGACGGGGTGGTTCCGTACCCGCCGCTCTCTGTTTTCTACGCCGCAATCACCGCGAGCGTCTGTGGGTCGCACAGGGGGATATGCGCCTCATCCCACACGAACGCCGCGACCCGGCCACCCGCGTATTGTGCTCTATCAAAGGCGATGCCGAGCGTCTCGGCGCCGCCGGACAGCGCGAATGTCTTTTGCTCAATCTTGACGAGCGTGCCCGCCGCGTTGTACAGCGCGACGATGAGCCGCGCCGTCCCCGGCGCCGGCGCTTGGCTAAAACTGGCCGCCGCGCCATCCGCCGTTTCGGTGAGCGTCAGTCCGGGCGCCGCCGGCGGCTCCCGGTCAGTGACGACAACGAGGCCGGGACCGGCCGGGGACGCCAAATGGGTGGCGGTCTCCATCAACCGGGCGTAGAAGGTGTAGGCCGTGTCGGACGTGAGACCGTCGAAGACGGGGCTGTTTTGCCAGACGCCCTCCACACCCAGGCGGTACTGGAAGGGGCCGGCGCCCACGGGCGCTGTCAGCGTGACGCTGTCGGTCGTCTTGCTCCCCTCGCCCGGTGCGCCCGGCGCGCCCGGCGGGGCCTTGGCCACGGCGGTCCCGTTCACCGACAGGACGCTGCCGGCGTAATGGGCCGCGCTGACCGCCACGTTGAGCACCGTGCCCACGTCGTCTGCGGTCAGGCTGTATGTACTGGCGGTCGCGCCGGTTATGGCCGTTCCGCTCCGGTACCACTGGTAGACGAGGGCGCCGAGATCCGGCTGCGTCAGCCCGGTTGTGTCGGCGGTCAGCGTCCCGCCAAAGACATGGCTGCCGCTGACCACGACGGTGCCTGTCAGGGTCTCCTTTGCGGTGGTAACGGTCTGCACCTCGGACGCCGCGCTCTCATTGTAGTTGCCATTCCCGGCGTAGCGCACTTCCAATGTATAGACAGTATTGGCGGTGAGGCCGGCGATGCCGGCGTCGTCGTCATACGCCGTCCAGGCGCCGTAGGCGCTCCCGGCGGATTGGATCCGGTATTCGAGGGGACCATAGGTATTTTGGTAATTGCTTGTAATTTTAAAATTCACTGCGGTCACGTCGCCGGTTACCGGCCGGTCCGGGGTGGGCGAGGCGGCTTTGCCGATGGTGAACTCGTCCATCCAATCACCGGTGTAAGTGGGGTCGTCGTCCAGCGTCACCAAGACGGTGTAGCTGCCCGCGTTCGTCGGCGGCGTGGCGCTGGCGTAGCTGCCGCCGTCGTTGGCTATACCGATGTACAAGACCCTCAGGGTGGCGACGGTGGGCGTTCCTCCGACAAAACTGACGGTTCCGCCGTAGCCGGGGTGGGGACTGCCGCTGTACACGCTGTCCTCGATGGTGAGCCCCTCCAGCCCGACGACTTGCTTGTTGACCACCGTCACAGGCAGGGGAATGAACCCGTCGTTACTGCCGCGCGCATAGAGAATGCCGCTGTCCGAAGACTCGAAGTCCACGATCCACACCGCTATCGCCTCAAAGACCGGCCATACGCGGAGATCTGTCGTCGCCCATGTGCCGTATACGGCGCCGTCCACACCGCTCCAGTGGACCATAACCCCGCTCCCATCCTCCGCCGGCATCCATGTGTCGGGAAATACAACACCTGTGGACTCGTCCTCCCGGCCGAACACCACCCCGCCGTTCATGGTGAAACTGCCGCCGCTGCCGATGTATACCTCACCGCCGGAATTGGCGGCCGCGTTGTCGACAATCTGTCCGCCCCACATGGTAACACCGCCGCCGTCGACATACACCCCGCCGCCATCATCGGCCGTATTGCCGAAGATCTCTCCGCCGTTTATGGTGAAATGGCCGCCGCCAACATTCACCCCGCCGCCATCATCGGCCGTGTTGCCGAAGATCTCTCCGCCGTTCATGACGAGGCTGCCGGCCAGGACCCGCACGCCGCCGCCTTGGTGCGAGACGTTGTCCTTCAAAAGCACGCCGTCTTGCAGGATCAGCGTGCCGCCTGCCACATGGACCAGCCCGACGCTGCCCGTGCCGTACGCGTTCTTCGCCCCGTCCAGCGTGATGTTCTCCAAAATCAATGTCGCGCCGGCATTGACGCGAAGCGGATAGACGTCGGCGGCGGCGCGTTTCAATGTGCCGCCCGTGAGCACCAGGATGTGGTTCGTGTTGCCGACAGTGAGACCTTCGGTCATGTCAATGCTGCCGCTCACCTCGATGACCGTGTCCTGAACGGCACTGCTGTTGAAGGCGTTGACAGCCGCCCGCAGGCCGGCAAAGTCCGTCACCACCTGGGGGGTCGTCCGATTGACCACCGTCACAGACAGGGGAATGAACCCGATGTTGTCGCCGCACGCGTAGGCGATACCACTGCCCTGCTGCGCGTCCGTGGTCCACGCCGCCGTCGCCTTGGAGTATGGCAGCACATCGAGATCGGTCGCCGCGCCTCCATCATACACGGCGCTGTCCAGGCCGCTCCAGCAGATCACAACCCCGGTCCCCTCCGCCGCCGTCCATCGGCTGTCGGCCACTACATCTCTGTAATCGGTTCCCCGGCCAAATACCAGCCCGCCAGTCATCGTAAAACTGCCGCCTACCCCGCCGACAAAATAGCCCGTGTTGCCGGTGATCGCTCCCCCCTCCATGGTGAAGCTGCCGTTAGGGACGTATACCCCGCCGCCCCAAGTGGCTTCGTTGTCGGAGATCTTTCCTCCCTTCATGGTGAAGTTGCTGTGGACGCTGACGGCGCCGCTGACCATCACCCCGCCGCCCCAAGTGGCCTCGTTGTCGGAGATCTCTCCGCCTTCCATGATAAAGCTGCTGCGGTCTCGGCCGGTGCTCTCGACAAACACCCCGCCGCCCCAACCGCCCGTGTTGCCGGAGATCTCTCCGCCCTCCATGGTCAAGCTGCCGCTGCCTTCGTCGATGAACACCCCGCCGCCGTAGACCGAGACATTGTCCTTCAAAACCGCGCCGTCCCGCAATGTCAGCGCGCCGTTCTTTACACCCACCAATGCACCTTTATTTTCGCTGTACGTGCCCTCCGCCCCGTCCAGCGTGATGTCCTCCAAGATCAGCGCCGCGTCGGGCGCGACGCGCAGCAAATAGACGTCGGCGACGGCGCGCTGCAGGACACCGCCCGTGAGCGTCAGGGTGTGCGCCTGGTTGCTGACGGTGAGGAGCGCGGTGACGTCGATGCGGCCGCTCACCGCGATGGTCGTGTTCCGCGCGGCGCCGCCGTTGAAGGCGTCGATGGCCGCCTGCAAACCGGCAAAGTCCGTCACCACCTGGGGGGGATGGCGGATCACCGTCACAGGCAGGGACATGAACCCGGTGCCGCCGCCGTACGCGTAGGCGATACCGCCGCCTGAAGATGCGGGATCCGCGGCCCACACCGCCGCCGCCCCGGAGACCGGCAGCGTATGGATATCGGTCGCCGCGCCTTCATCGTATACGGCGCCGTCCGCGCCGCTCCAGCGGATCACAACCCCGGTCCCGTCCGCCGCCGGCGTCCATGTGTCGGGGGATACAACGTCTGCGGACTCGTCCCCCCGGCCGAACACCAATCCGCCGGTCATGGTGAAATGGCCGTCGGCGTTGACGCGCACCCCACCGCCGGAGTTTGCAGCCGTGTTGCCGAAAATCTGTCCGCCCCCCATGGCGAAACTGCCGCCGCCGATGGCGCCGCTGACGACGTACACCCCGCCGCCGGAATTGGCCGTGTTATCGGAGATCTCTCCGTCCTCCATGGTAAAACTGCTGCCGTTGATATACACCCCGCCGCCGGAGCCCGCGGCGGCCGCGTTGCCGGAGATCTCCCCGCCCTCCATAGTGAAACTGCTGCTTTCGATGTTGCTGA